>NZ_JBMGQS010000017.1:0-80369 GCF_049060005.1 Flavobacterium sp. PLA-1-15
TAGCGGTTGAAGATGCTGATCTCCCTTACATTGTATCCTGTCAGGTCAAAACTGTCGTTCTTGTCGTTGCCGTCTGGAGAGATACCTTTTTGGATTTTACAACCTATTGACGATAGATTGATTGCTTCCGTAAGGGTACTACATCCATCAACAGTAGTGATAGAAACACTGTAATCTCCTGCATTTCTAACATAGATTGCATTTGGCTCATTTGGTACTGGAGACCAGTTTCCTGGAGTCCATACAAATGTTGAAGTTGCAATATCGAAAGAATTATTTATAGGTTGAACAGTTAATTTATATATACTTCCTTCACATCCGTGAACAAACTCATAGGCTATACCTCCAAGAATGATTACTTCAGCAGTTGCATTAATCTCATCACAAGAACCTTGAGCAGGAACAAAGTATTTCACATTGTAAGTTCCTGGTTCACTCAAGCTAGGATTTACAGCTCCTGTTGTTGTGTTTAGTTCTAAACCAGCTGGTGTAGCACTAAATGTTCCAGTTGCATTTCCTGTTAAAATGACATTTTGAATTTCATTTGATGAAAGACAGAACGGATCATTGTAAGCTATTGTAGCTGATGTTGATTCTGTAACAGTAATATTAAATGTTGCTATATCCTCAATACATCCGCCAGTTGCGGCAATTGTGTTAGTAATAACATAATTTCCTAAAGTACTGTTAGAAAGGTTGATTACACCTGTTGAAGGATTGATATCAAGTCCAGTAGGAGGTTCTACAGTAAATATACCCGCTTCACTAGCACCATTAAAGGAAGGTGTAGCCGTACCGTCATTACAATATTCATTTGAACCATAAGAGAATGAAGCAGTTTTTTGAGCTTCAACTGTTATGACAAATGTTGAAGGTACAGGGTTACAAGCCCCATTACTTGGTAATGTATTTGTAACAGTATATGTTCCAGCAGCACTAGCACCCAAATTAATTTCTCCTGTTGCAGGATCAATTGACAATCCAGCAGGTGTAGCTGTAAAAGCTCCTGCAATTCCACCATTCAAGAACGTTGGTATAGGATTAACAGCTGATTGACAGTATTGAGTGAATTCATACTCAAATTCACCACTCTCCAAAGTGTTAACCACTAAGTTTATCGGTTGAACAGTATAACAATCTGTTATTGAGTTAGATTGGATTCTGATATGTAATATTGTTGAAACAGTTACATAAGGAACAGTCACATCAATAGGAGCAATTGGCTCAAGAGCATCTTCTTGTGTTGCATGGATTGTAATTGAATATAGCAGAGGATCTACTCCAACAGATGCTTGAGTAATCGTTTGCAAATCAAATGATGCTTCACCGTCATTAGTTGCATCATCACACACTTGGTAATCAGCAGGTGTTGTAGAAACTATTCCTGGTAAGAATTCCACAAAAATTTCATCTGAAGCACTGTTCAATCCACAGCTACCTTCTGCTCTGTAGACACCTGTTTGTGTTGCTACATAAGTTGATGAAGTAGCATTTGGTATGATACCATTATTAAAGTACCAAACATAAGAGTTTTCTTGAGGAGCTGCCGTTGGTTCGCCCACAGCATCTAAAGTTACAGATGGTTGACATGTAACGATATCATCTCCTAAATCTACTTCACAACATAAGTTTGTAGAAGTTCCAGAGTTTGGCTGTCCTGAATTAGTTTGAGATAAACGGATATAACCTGGTTGTCCATTAAAGTTGGTTAACAATAAAATATAGTATTGTCCTGCAACCGCATTTTGAATGGTAAAGTTTTCCGTAACTGCGGCATCATAACTACAATCTACAACGTTACTGTTATCCAAATTATTAAAATAGAAATCTGGATTTCCTGTATTGTTTGGACAGGCTGGAGTACAAGGGCCTAAAACAATTTCGTCACAAGCTTCTGGAGAGTCAAATGGACCCCAAGCAACGAAATCTACGTCGATTCCAGGAGCACCTTGAGCAGGGAAATTGTTTTGATCCGTACTTTGTCTGATGTTAAACACCAAATTACCTGAATTCTGCACTTGCAGATAGTAGTAGGTTGGATTTGGAGTAGTATTCAAACAAGCCACATGTCCTGCAGATGGAACTTGTAGAGAGTTAGGGAAAATAAGCGGAGTGGTTTCTGTAACACAGAATGGCTCAGCAGTTTCACAAGTAGATTTAGATTTGATACAAATATCAAAAGCTACTATCTGAGGAGTTGATGCAGTTGACCATACTCTCACAAAGTAAGTGTTTCCAACAACAAAACCGTTATTAGTACTTGCCAATGAGTTTGCTGCTCCACAGTAAAGTAAATTCGCAGTTGTACAGTCAGTATTATAAACGGCATGAGTCAGATTTTCAGTTGTTCCTTCAACATTAAAGATGTTTACAAAATGCTGCGTTGAAGTGGCTACAAAAGAAAACCATACATCATCATTAGCATCACCAGTACAACTGTTTGCTACTCCTGATGGACCGGCTTCAATTAGATTTCCTGATCCAAAAGTGATGCACTGGCCTCCAACGTTTGCCTCTATAGGCATTGCTGTGGCACAGTCCTCGTTTTCTGCTGGAGGTGGTGGCGATTTGATACATAGATTAAAGTTAACCCAGTCTCCAGCAAGAACTCCAGCCGTATAAATACGAATGTAGTAAACTTGACCAGGAGTTAAATTCAGTGCAGTACTGTTAGAATTACTAGTACAATACAAAGGAGTACCTAAAGCATCACAATTACCTGCAAATACAGCATGGCTGATTACAACATTATTGTTATTGGCTGCTAAAGAGTTGATGTTTATGAAATGGATAGGTCCAGTTGCTGTAAACTTATACCAAACATCATCATTAGTACCCGTACAACCAGCTCCAGTAATAGTTGGTAATGATTGGGTTGCTCCAATTGTGCTACCAAAGATTCTATCATTACATGAAAAATCTAGGTTTACTGGCGCAACAGTTGCATTAGCACATTCGTCATTAACAGGTGGTGAAGTAATACATAAGTCAAATGTTATGGATTGCTGCACATTTGTATTGGTAGTATAAATTCTAATATAATACGTCTCACCAGGTATTAAACCTGTAGCGTTAGAATAGTTAGATGTACTGCAATACATTTTAGTCAAATTATCACATGGTCCTGAAAATACACCATGATTCAAGGTAATATTTGCATCAGAAGGATTAGTGAAAATATTTGATAATAGAATAGCATGAGATGTTTGAGTTGCTACAAAATGATACCAAATATCATTATTGTTAGGCAAACAACCTGCTCCAGTTAAAGGCGGCGTCAATAGAGGCAAAGATGGACTTGCTCCTAAAGTACTACCTTCAACTACGTTTTCTGGTGCACAAATCTGTCCTGTATTTGGCACAACTGCTTTCGAGTTCACACACTCATCGTTTGCTGGTGGAGAAGTAATACACAAGTCAAAAGTTAATGAGTGATCATTAGTAACTGTTGATGTATAAACTCTAATGTAGTATGTGTTTCCAGGAATCAATCCAGTTGCCTGGCTTACTTCTGCAGTACTACAATATAATTTTACCAAACCATCACAAGTTCCAGAAAAAACGGAGTGGTTAAGTCTTAAACTTGTTACAGTGCTTGGAGAAGTAACCACATTGCTAAAGTTAATCATGTTTGATGTAGCGGTAGCAACAAAACTGTACCACATATCTCTATTTGCAACACCACAACCAGCACCTGAAAGAACAGGATCTAAAACTGGATTTGAAGCTGTTGCTCCAAGAGTGTTTCCGCTGATAGTGTTTGCATCGATGCAAAACTGCTCTGCGTTAACAGTAACAGGAGTGGCATTAATACACTCATCATTAACAGGAGGTGAAATAATCGACAAATCAAATGTTGCAGATTGTGTAGCAATTGCAGTCGCTTTATAAACTCTTAAATAATATACTTGCCCCGGAACCAATCCAGCAGTAGGAGTAATATATGTATTACTACAGAATATTAGGTCAAGATTACCACAAGTTCCTGAGAACAATGCGTAATTCAACTTCACATTTGCATTAGCTGGTGTAGGAACAACATTCGAAACTATAATTGTATGATTAGGCGATGTTGCTGTAAAATTAAACCAAACATCGTCATTACCTGGTGCACACAAAGCCGGAGGAGTCAAAGGATCTGATCCTGGTACTAATCCAATAGCTGAATTTGTTGAAGCCAATGTTCCAGAAGAAACCATATTTGCAGGAAGGCTTTCCTGTCCAGGGTTTGTTGTTACTGTTATTGGAGTAGCACATTCGTCATTAGCCGGAGGCGAAACGATGCATAAATCAAACGTAGCAGACTGAGATGCAACGTTTGTTGATTTATATACTCTAACATAATAAGTGTTGCCTATAACTAAGTTTGGTGCGCCACTGATTAATGTAGTACTGCAATACATCAAATCCATGTCAGTACAACTGCCAGAGAAAACAGCATGATTCAAGATCACATTTGCCGTTGTAGGAGTAGTAACAACATTAGAAATCATTATGGTATGAGAAGTATGAGTTGCTACGAAGCTATACCATACATCTTGGTTAGTAGGATTACAACCATTACCAGTTATTGGGTCGCTATTGATATCTGAAAAAGTAGAACCATAAGTATTACCTGTTGCAGTATTTTCAGCTAAACAAACCTGTCCTGCATTGATTGTAACCGGAGTTGCATTGATACACAAGTCATTCACTGGAGTAGTGATGAAAGTAACAGGAGTTTGAATGGTCCAAGTACTTGTTGCACCTTCACCACAAGCAGCTCTAACATAGAAAGTGTAAGAAGTCGATGGGTTTAATGGTGCATTATTTAAGGTCGATAAGATATATCCACTTTGAACTCCTGTATGAGTTGGAGTAGTGGCAGGGTTGTTCACTGGAGCAGCTCCTCCTGTTTCCACAACATATAAATCAAAAGACTGAGAGTTTGGAATAGAATTATCTGTCCAAGTAATCTGAGCTGATGTTGCTCCAATATTTGAAACTGTAATATCTGTTGGCTTGGCACATGGTGCATCCGTACAATTTGTTACGTCAGCATATAATACAGTACCAGCAGTTCCTTGTCCAGGAAGTTTAGTATAAATTACATCCAAGAAAGGATTTTGAATTGTAATACCGATGTTTTCTGGTGCATTTCCGGCAATGTTCCAAAACAAGTCAAAAGGCACATCAGGACATAATTTAACGATTACAGGATTTGTATTGTTGATCGTATTGTTTGCACCGATTTCCGCTACAATAATACCATTTTGTCTCACTTGCATTTTTCCTGTGCTCCAGTTGTTACCAGTAGTATTTGTTGGATAAAACTTGTATTCACATTTAGTTGCTTCATCACAAGTTACCGTATGAAAAACGAAAGGACCTGCCCATGTACTCTTATCATCACCAGGACATACAGTTCTGATATAATAGTAGTAGATTGTTGCAGCTGTTAAGTTGTCTACTGGATGTGAAGTTTGATTTACTGAACCTGAAACAGCATAAAACAATCCATCCGCTGGAGTTGGAACCAATGGTGGTGTTCCTGTTGGAGGTGTCATTGAAGTTCCAGGAACTAAAAGGATTTCCCAAGAATTATCAGTAGCCGATCCGTTATTCCATGTCAATAAAGCACCAGTTTGAGTTATGGTTGCTGTAGGAACATCTAAATTTAAAGGCTTAGGGCATGTTGGCAAAGTAGTAAATGTCATTACACTAGACCAAGCAGAATCTCCTGTAGCACAAACCACTCTAACATATACATTGTATGCAGTATCTGGAATAAGTACAAAATCAGATAGCCCATTAGGTATTGTCAATGGTTTGTTATCAGGCATTATGTCTGAATATGTTGGTACTGTAGCTGCAGTTGGAGTAGCAGCACCCACAGAAGGAACGATATAAACATCCCATCCATAAGTTTCAGTAGCCGGTGCTTCCCAATCAATAGCAACAGTTGTAGTGCTCAACGATCCTGCAACTACACTAACATTTGTTGGTGCTATATTACATTGAGGCGTCGTACAGTTAACAGGTTCAGAAAGATATGCTGTTGTACCCGTTAAACTTCCTGCAGGAGGAGTTGGCGTACTAGGCATTGAGTGGGTGTAGATAGTCTGACCGAAAGAATTGATGATTCTAACGATACATTGCTGAGGCAAAGAACCTTGGTTTTCCCAAACGAGTTCAAAAGGAATTCCAGGACAAAGCTTAACCTCATAATCTTGAGGGGTCGTTACTTGATTATTATTACCAATCAATCCATTTGCAATTGATACACCTCCAAGCGTTACCGGAAGAACAATTCCATTTTGCTTAACTTGCATTTTGGCACCATTCCATCCATTGTTGGCAGAATCATTGATACGGAAAATAAAAGTACACTGGTCTGCAGGAGCACATATTAGTGTATTGAACAAGAACGGTCCTGCCCAAGCACTGAATTCTCCATCCGGACACAAACGTCTAACCCAATATTGATATTGAGAAACGTTTGGGTCAATTAAGTTGTTTACTTGAAATGAAGGAACTCCATTTGCAAGAGTAGTATATTGTCCCGCTCCTGAAGGAATTGAAGCTCCTGCAGGTTGAACCGCAATATTCCAAGAAGTATCTGGAAGAATATTAGTATCTGCCCAACTTAAATCTGCTCCAGTTGTAGTTGGATTTGCCGCCGCCAAAGCAGTTGGCTTATCACAAAATTCATACTGAATAATAAGATTGTAAGCATAAGTTGGAGTTGCTGCAGCAGATGAAAGTACTATGTAGTAGTCTTCATATTGTTGCACCTGAAAATTATTGATTACTCTTGTGGTTGCATCCGCTTTCGCTACACCCGCCAAACAAGCCGTTCCGATAGAAGCACAATCAGCGTAAACAAAAACAGAGCTACGTGCAGCCCCAGGAGTTAGCGTAATGCTTATGAATCCTGTTTGAGGAGCCACTACTCTATAAACAACATCATTTCCTCCAAAATAGTTGGTTCCCGCAGGTACCGCACCACAGGAAGGAAATGTTCCTTGAGTAGCCGTTATAAGATTTCCATAATCACCTGTATTTCCATCCACTTCATGAGGTATTGTTGTAATAACAATCGGATCTGTACAGGAAGTTCCCAAAGGAATGGTATTGAAGTAGAATGGACCAACCCAATCACTAAATACACCTGGCTGACATTCAGCTCTTAGAAAATATTTGTAACCAGCATCCGGTTGCAATAAACCAGATTCTGTAGTAATATTTGCAAAAAGATTTCCGTTTCCTGTTTCGCCGTTAGCTACCTCAGTTTGAGTGGCAGTAGCAGGAATAAGTTCATATTCGTAATTAATGGTATTGGCAGCATTTGGATTCTGCCAAGTTAAAGTAGCCGTTGTTGAAGCTACTGGAGCAGCTTCTAAGTTGTTAGGATTGGTACACTTAGAAACAATGTTTATATCATCTAGATACCATCTGTCACCAGTATTTCCAATAGCAGTTTGTGTAAAAACTTTTACAAAAGCAATGTAAATCTGTTGGCCCACAGTAGAAGCAGGAAGATCCAAAACTTTCTCCTCATAAATGCTAAACACAGCATTCATTTCGGTTTCAGTCCAGTCTTCAACCAGCTGATACTGCGAAATATCACCTTGGTTGGCGATGTTCGTAGAATATCTAACCTCATAGATGCTTCCCTGGTTTCCGGTTAGACCCTGTCTTGCCCAGAAGCGTAACTGTCCATTGACTGGAACAGTAATCACATTGGTAATTAAAAATTCGCGGGAAGTATTTCCAACGCCAATATCCTCTTGTTGTATGAACACTGCTTTAGTGTCTCTCACAAGTGGAGGTGTCTGAACGGCACTAAATGTTCGCCAATTTTGCAGGTTTCCGACTCCGTTGTCCGTAGCCAGCCAACCAGCCGGTAGGTTCGGAACCGTAACATTCTCAAAATTCTCTTGGCCGAAACCGGCCAGCGAATAAAAGACCGTTAATAATAATAAAGTAATTTTTTTCATAAAATGAAAATTTTAGGTTGTTTATATAGTTTCCGAGTATTTTCGGAAACCAAATTTAACAAAATTTAAGAATAGTCTAACGAAAATTTAATTTTTAACTAAATTTACTTTTAACTTTTTTAAAAGATTTGAATTTTAGACCAACTTTAATCCACTCTAAATCATTAATTTTGCAGTACAATCAATACTATGCTAGAAAAAGAAAATATAAATTTTGAGAAAACCGTAATCGTAGGAATAATTACTCAGAAGCAGCATGAAGAGAAGTTAAATGAGTATCTTGATGAACTTGAGTTCCTTACCTTCACTGCAGGAGGAGAAGTCATAAAACGTTTTTCACAAAAGATGGAACGTCCTAATCCTAAAACTTTTCTAGGAACAGGAAAGATGGATGAGATTCATCTATACATCAGGGAAAACGATGTTTCCACTGTTATTTTTGATGATGAACTCTCGCCATCTCAACAAAAGAACATTACAAGAATCCTAAACTGTAAAGTTTTGGATAGAACCAATCTTATCTTGGATATTTTTGCGCAAAGAGCTGAAACTTCATACGCAAGAACCCAGGTAGAACTGGCGCAATGTCAATACCTTTTGCCGAGACTTTCCGGAATGTGGACCCACCTTGAACGCCAAAAAGGAGGTATCGGGATGCGCGGTCCCGGAGAAACCGAGATTGAAACTGATAGACGTATTGTTCGTGATCGAATTGCTTTGTTGAAAGATAAAATAAAGGTAATTGACAAGCAAATGTCTGTTCAGCGAAGCAACCGTGGTGCGATGGTTCGAGTTGCTTTGGTAGGTTATACCAATGTCGGAAAATCAACCCTTATGAACGTCATCAGCAAGAGTGAAGTATTTGTAGAAAACAAATTGTTTGCAACGCTTGATACAACTGTCCGAAAAGTAGTCATCAAAAACCTACCCTTTTTGTTGTCCGACACGGTTGGTTTCATCAGAAAACTACCAACCCAATTGGTCGATTCCTTCAAGAGTACCTTGGATGAAGTACGCGAGGCCGATTTGTTGCTTCACGTGGTGGATATTTCCCACCCCGATTTTGAGGACCATATCGAATCTGTAAACCAGACTTTGAAAGACATCAAGAGCGATGATAAACCCACCATCATGGTCTTCAACAAGATTGATGCCTTCAAGCACCTGACCATAGAAGAGGATGATCTGATTACCGAGAAAACTACCAAGCATTATACGCTTGAGGAATGGAAGGATACCTGGATGAACAACGTAGGGCAGGAAAATGCCTTGTTTATTTCGGCAGTACAAAAAGAAAATTTTGAAGAATTCAGGGAGCGTGTTTATGAAGCCGTGAGGGAAATACACATCACCCGATTTCCATATAACAAGTTCCTGTATCCGGATTATAAGGATGCTGTTGAAAAAGAGGAGAAGGAATAGTTTCTTTCCAAACTCACAAAACTTAAAAGACCTTTAGAATATTTTTCTAAAGGTCTTTTTTTATTCAAGACACTTCTTAGTGCATTGCATTGATCCTGATGCTGGCTTTTACCAGCGCCAAGGCTTTTATTTTAGAGAGCTCGACATCCTTATCCTGATGGTGCTTGTTTTGGCTTACCAGCCTTACGAAGCCTTCCTTTTCTGCTTTCTGGATGTACTTTACGGTGATGTATTCTTCTCCGCTCATGTCTATGCTTAAGAGGTACATTTCGCCCCAGAAAATCTCGTTTCTTATGTCGTTGATTTCTTTGTAGAGTACAATGTCGCCACTTTTAAGCAAAGGATACATGCTGTCACCGGTTACATAGACGGCACCATCACATTTTGGCAGATGCGGAATGGAAATATGGTCTATAGGTTGCTGCGCTTTCGAATCCTGAAACAAAGGTACTAATCCGGCTACGGCTTCAATGTCATACAAAGGAATGTGTTGGCTCTCAATTGCATTATCGGTTTTTAGCCTAAAAGTCTCGATGTTTCTGCTGTGTGGTAGATCTTCTGAATTTAACAACATTTCTCCCTGTCCAGTCAGTAACCAGTTTGGATTGATGTCTGCATAAACTTTCATGATGTTTTCCAGAACATTGGAGCCGATGCTTTTTCCTTCCTTGACTGCTTTTGAGATGCTTCCCCTGCTAGCTCCAAGACTATTTTCGAAAGCGTAATAACTTATGCTTTTTCGTTCAATATACTGTCCTACTCTTTCTGAAACCATAATTTAATAAAATAAAATACATGCAAAAATAGGAATAAAATCTGAATATACAATATATGTGATTATTTTAGAACCAATTATGGAATGTTATTAGTTTATATTCTAATATATTACAGGGGTAATTACTTATTTAGTAATGTCTTATGTTGTATTAATAAGCATATTAATCAATAAAAATATTCAAAACAAAGACTTTCAACACGTTATAACTTATTTGAAAAAAATACTTTAATTTATTTTTATATTAGATTTATTTCTAATAGTTTTGCCCTGTAATTAAGGTTGAAAAAATCGAATTTAAGCGAACTAATCCGGAAAGTGAACTTTTAAGAAATAGTTTTTACGCTAATTACAAGAAATTAATCTAATAGTAAAAAAATAAAAATGAGTACAGAAATTAAAAATACGCTCTTCCGATTTGTTTCCATGAGGGCACCAGAATTGTCTAATGATATTGACCAAAGTTTACGCTTTATTTTTAGAGAAAACACTTTGCAAAGTAAGTTTAAAGATGTTGAAAGTGCTTCTGAAAAAATGAAGGCTTTAAAGGAAGCGATTAACTTAGCTCTTGATCCAACATTGCCAGAAAATGATCGATTTGAGCCAAAAACAAGTGAGAATCTTAAAACGATTTTAAATCAGAACGTTTATAATTTTTCAATCTGGCTGGCAAAGAATAAAATAGGTTATAAGAAAGCAGAATTGGTCACGAAAATTGTAGAAGCGAAATCAACTCCGTTGACTAACGAAGTTGTTTTAGACGCAAAAACAATCTTATGGGACAATATTTTCTATCAAGTTGTTCTGCATAAGGATTTCTATGCTAAAGAACTTGCAATGCAATTGTTGCATGCCCTTCATGTTATTCAAAACTATGAGGAAGGCAAGCCCTCAAAAAATGCTTTGTTAATGAAAGCTCGTGTGGTTTTGCCTAAAGCATTTTTTGTGGATGAAGTTCCTGAAGGAACAAATACAACATCTTCAAGGCTTTCAACCGAGCCAAGAGTTGCATTGTTACCCAACCGTATTATGCAAAAACAGCAAGCAATTGCCTATGCAGAAGATGAAAACCAGCAGCTCGAAAATTTGAAATGGGAAGTTCAAAAAGTTCAAAAAGAATACAATAACCTTTTTAAATTGGCTGAAAAGGCACATTATGAGGATGAAATAAAACCTGTTTTAGATGCTCATGCACTGGCAGTAAAACAATCTTTGCAAACATGGTGTTCTATTAGAGGGCCACAGGATGTATATGATCCAAAAGATCCATGTAATAGCCCTCCAGTTATTCCAGCTCCTACTTTACCTGTTTTTCAATTTGAGCAAGGTAGTGATATAGAGTACCTAAAAAGCAATCTGTCTCAAAAGAATCTGGAGTTGTTCAACATTCTTACAGATGAAGAAACTTTTCAAGCAAGAGGAATCGGTATTTCGAATCCACGATTAAACAGAAAAAGCTTCTTGGAGGATACGGATACGGTTAGTAAGACAATTGCGGGTATCGACAATCTTATTGCAAACAACAATAATCTTATTGTAGAGAATACTGAAATTGGAGGCAATAAGAAAACAAGTCTTGGAGGTGTTCTGATTCCAATGTCTAATCATAATGTCGTTATCAACCCTTTTGAATATGAATTATCTACGAATACACTTATAGATGGTGAACAAAAAGCGATGTTGTCGTTTGAAGTACCAGACAGTTCATGGGATATAGAAAGTTTTTCTTATACGTTTGATAAAGGTTCAAATACGTATTCAAACTTGATTTCCCAATCAAGAAGAGTAGGAAATCATATTGTTTTAAGTTCCCTTCCGCTTGGAAGTGTAAAAGTAGGTGAAGAAATTACAGGAGCATTTAATGCACAAATTCGATTTTCGAACGGTATAAAAAAAGATCTTGTAATTGAAAATCTAACCTTAAACAATGTGTTAATTGGCCAGCTGACAAATGATGTTGAAATTGATGTAGAAGATGGGAATGACGGATTTGTTCCTGCCGGATTTGGGATGAAGCAATTAGGAATTGCTGATTATAAGAGAGTAGAACAATCTGTTCATTGCTATGTCGAAGGCGAAGTGGCCCACATTGAGAATATTATGGCCCGTGAATACAAGGAAAAATCTACCCGAAGACTTCGCAAAAGCGAAAATACCACAACCTCATCATCAGAGTCTGAAAGAGAAAAATTGACAGATACGACTTCTACAGAACGTTATGACATGCAAAGTGAAGTAGCAAAGGTTATTCAACAGTCTAGTGATCTTTCTGCTGGCACTCAGTTTTCAGTAAAGGGTACAGGATATGATTTTGGAGGTTTTGCTAATTTTGCAACACATAATTCAAAAGAAGAAAGTTCGCGACAATCGGTTACCCAGGCTAAAGAAATAACAGAAAAAGCCTTGGACAGAATCGTGAACAAGGTCAAAGAAGAGCGTATCGAGAAAATCGTTGAAGAATATGAAGAGAACAACAAGCATGGTTTTGACAATACCCAGGGCGACAAGCATGTGGTTGGTGTGTACCGTTGGGTAGACAAAATTTATAAGAATAAAGTTGTCAACTACGGAAAACGATTGATGTTTGAGTTTATGATTCCGCAACCAGGAAAGCTTCATGTGCTAGGAATGAAGGAAGGTATTGAAAATGAATCTACAGAATTTGAAGTGCCACAAGATCCTAGGACATTTCAAAAAGATTTGACTTCAATTGCAACAGGTCTGAATTTAAAAAATTCAAATCTATTTGCAGGTAGTTTAAATTTAAAGGATTATTCTAGGGTTAACAATACTACTTTGAAATATTGGGCTTCAAAGTATAATGTTGAAATTTCTCCATGTCCAAAAAAGGAAATTATTATTGGAAAAGCATTTTCTTATACCGCTCCTGAAACGATGACTGAAGAATGGGAGGAAACTGCTTCTGGAAGTGAAGAAGTTAAAATTCCCGAAGGATATGTAACGGAAAGTGCTACTGCTTCATGGCATCATAGCATAGAAGGTAATAATGGATCATCGGTTATTGTTGGTAAAAATAAATATTGGGTAAATCCTAGTGGAATAGTTACCGGGCCTACTTCTGAAGAAGCAAAAGGATATATCGGATCAATCCCTGTATCATATTCTGCACTAGGACATCATTCAGGAAGTATTAACGTAGAGATAAAGTGCTTGTTAACCCTTGAAGCCGAACAAAAATGGCAACAAGAAACATTCAAAGCCATAATTGATGGCTATGAAGATGCCTTGGCAATTTATAAAGAAAAGCTAGAAGCTGAAAAGCAAAAAGCGATTACCATCAAAGGAACCAATCCGGGTTTTTACCGTCAGATTGAAAACACCATCTTACGTAAAAACTGTATTTCCTACATGATCGACAGAAGAGAAGGTGCCAAAAAAACCTATGGATTGGAGATGAGCAATCGTAAATCTTTTATGGATTATGAAGTAAATCTAAATCAAGATTTGGACAATTATGCAGCCTTTGTAAAATTCATGGAGCAAGCTTTTGAATGGGATTTGATGTCCTATAATCTATATCCTTTCTACTGGGGTGGTAAAACCGATTGGGCTTCACTATACCAATACGACGAATCGAATGATCCATTGTTCCGTAACTTCATGCAAAGCGGTATGGCAAGAGTCATTGCAACTGTTCGTCCTGGTTTTGAAGATGCTGTTCGCTATTTCCTTCAAACGGGAAAAATCTGGAACGGAGGTGAAGTGCCGTTGATTCATGATGAATTGTATATGTCAATTGTTGAAGAATTAGACGATCAGGAAGGAAAGCAGGAAGGAAAGGCATGGATTACACGTCTGCCAACTGCACTTACAATCCTACAAGCAGACAGCATCGGACTAAAAGTAGGAAAAGCACTTCCTTGCAACTGTGATGACATTATCAATGAAGAAACCTATGAAAATCCAGAAGATGCATTGTGCTCAAGTGAAATTAAGCCCGAAGTAGGACAAACGCTAGCCGGAGCGCCTTCTGCCAAAGCACAGAACAACATCACTAGGGTAGTGAGAGTAGCGTATGATTCAACCCAGGAGGGACCTATTCTCGGAAAGGTGTTAAATGCTATAAACATCGGAGTTCCCTATCCAGTAAGGTTTACTGTTTTAGAAGATGAGGATTACATTATCACAGCAAATCCTCAATTTTCTCCGTCAGTAGAAGGCTATGTGGCACCAATTTTTAAATATAAATTGGTCAATCTTGGAAAAAATAAAACAGGAGAACATTATGGCTTTGAAGGCATCCAATTAACGGCCGACAATTTGGAACTCATTTATTCCAATGAAGCCGCTGTAAACGATTTCTTAGATAATCCTAGTACACAATTGGTTGATTTAGGTTGGGACATTACAGGAACTACAATTTCTTCCTTCATTAACAACCTGCAAGAGTCTATTGCATTACTGGATCAGGAAGATGGATATGTGATTGTCAAAGTAAAAGATAATGACGAACCAAAAACATACTTGTTTATTGGACAAGGTGGTTCTTACGGTATGTTCGATAGGCAAGCTCAAGAAGCCTCTTTTGTCTTGCTAAATCAGACAAATAAGACAACAGAAGAAACATTTGTTTTCACAGCAAATCAAAAATTTGATTTGGCAAAAACGGCTAAAGATGTTTTACTGGTTACTGTAAACGGTCAAAAATTAAATAAGATTAGTGCAGATGTTCAATACCGTATCACAACCGATAACCAACTAGAAATAGTAGATAGCTTAACCGCTGGAGATGTAATCAATATCATCTACTATTACAGCTAGGCAAGAAACAGATTAGGAATACTGATACTGCAGCAGGAACAATGATCGGCGATCACTCCTGTTGCAGTTATTTTAAAACTTTAAAAAACTACAATGAAATCAAACATAAAAATAAAGAAAGGACAGATAGAAGACTATGCGGTCCAAAAAACAGGAGATCAGACAATTGATGGTCAAAAAAACTTCACCACAAGCCCCCGTGTCCCTCATGCGGCTGATCTGGGTTCTGCGGTTAATTTAGAACAGACTAGAGAGGAAATCTCGCTAAAGTTCCTTCCCTTAAATCAAACTATGGAGGCCTTTAAAATTGAGATTGATTTAAATAAACAAATTGCAAAAACGGCCAATTTTACCCTTAGTGATTCGCATCACAAAGTGACGATCTTTTGCAACTCATCCACCTCAACAATCAACATTACAGTTCCGGACAATCTCCGTCCAGATTTTGTCTGTTTCGTTTTCAATCAGAATACGGCCGTCGTAAATGTCATTGGTTCAGGACTCACCACGATAGTTGCTCCAGACGGTGCAATACTGGAGCATCGCAAGCGTGGCATGATCGAGCAGATAATGGGCAGCAAGAGCTTTTTAGTAACCGGAGAATTTTCATAACGATGATAGCAAAGAAACACATCTACGGAAAACGTCCCGTCCCGCCTAATACATTCATTGGGGGGGTAGGCAGTACTTTGTCCACAAAAAACCTGCTGGCGGCCAAGCTTGGAATTGCTCCAACCAGGATAAAAAGTTTTAGGATTGTCAATGATGAGGTACAGGCTTGTATTCAAGGGAATTATAATCTAGCCAACTTGCTTTTTGGAAATTTTGCAGACCCAATTGCAGCCAATCTAAACATAACTCATTATTTTGACAATGACAATTTAGTAAAAGCAATTGGAACTTACTGCTTTGCAAATTGCATTAATTTCTCAGATTTTAAATTCTTAGGATTGAATAGATTAGATAATAGAGCGTTTTTTAATACCGGAGTAGTCCATGCCAATCTTTACACATTACCAGCGACTACTTTAGGGGAACCTCATGGATGGTTCCAAAATTGTTCTAAATTGAAAACAGCCAATTTGGGGAATTTCACCAGTAATAATTTTGTCAATTGTTTTAACAAGTGTACAAGTTTGGAAACGGTAGTTATGAAATCGAAATTTTATGGTTCCGATACACTCACCAATGTTGGTATTATTGATTTTGAAAATGAATTTGTAGAAATTTTATCCGACTATTCGATGCGTCAAAATAGCCGTTTCCAAAAAATAGTTGTCAATAATTGTATTCAAATCGGAGAAAGTGTTTTATATAAGAATAGCAATACGGAAGGTCAATACAATTGGTTGAAAGAGTTTATAGGCCCAAAAGTTGTATCAATTGGCAATAGTGCTTTTAGGAATAATACGGATTTAAATTTAGTAGATATTCGAGCATGTAAGGTCTTAGGTACAAGCGTGTTTTTAAATGCCTTAAGATTGGGAACAATTTTAAAAGTGCATATTTTTTTAGCCACTTCTAATGCTGGAAGTCCAGACGCCAATTTGACATATGCAAAAAACAACAGAAACGCAATAGTAGAATTCTACGATGACAACGGAAACTACGTCTCAACCCTTTAGTTAAATTCCTTTAAACACTAATTAATTAGTAATCGCATAAATCCTGCTTTTAAGGGATAATGCTCAAAAATAAAAACACAATGAAATCAAACATAAAAATAAAAAAAGGACAGATAGAGGACTATGCTGTCCAGAAAACGGGCGACCAGACGATTGACGGAAAGAAAACATTCACCACCAATCCACGCGTTGCACATACAGAAACGCCTTCAGCAGTCATAAACCTGGAACAAATGAGAGCCGAAATGACCAGTGCTGTATCCGCAACCACACTCGATACCGTACTGCATTCGGGAAATACGTCAGTAAAAAACATGATTCTCGAAAAGCCATCCGAAACCAATGATTTGGCCATTTCTGCAGACGGATTGGAATTTGCCAATTACGGTGATAATTTTGATAACCTAACCCTGAAATGGACCACTACGGGAGATGGCGAACTTTTGAACACAGCAATAGAAATGCCCAAAAAATCAGGAACATTGGCTGTTCTGGAGGACATCTCGGCTCATGGTTTGCAGGAAGTTTTAAACAATAACAGCTTCGCAACTTCAGAAACGGACATTTTTATCCAACGAAGCCAAGGAAACGGGAGTATCCAGATTAATGATGAACAGGGCGTTGTAATTGGGGGTCAAGGAAAAGGAGTAATAATTAATGGTGATAGCGACGGTGTAAAATTAGGCGGGTCAAAAATAGAATTAAATTCTCCTTCTAGCTTCAATGCTCCCCCGTATTACAATACTTCAGTTTTTTTCCAGCAATACAATTATGAAGAAGATTCGCATCAGCCCGTAGGGTCTATTAATCTTACCGATGGCAATCTTACTTTTCAATCCTCAAACGAAACAGGCATTCATTATGCAAATGACTATGCTGCTAATTTTACAGATAGAAGTTTGGTTGACAAAGCTTATGTTGATGCGTTAGCGGGAGGTGATTTACAGCAAACACTTAACAAAGGAAGTGAAGCCAATTTTTCAACCGATCTTTTATTACGAAAAATTTCAGATCAAGAAGGAGTTGGAAATGTAGGGGAAATACAAATAACCGACAGGATTATATTGAACAATAATAGTGGAGAGGGAATAACCATCAATGGCCAAAGTGAACCTATAAAACTGTATGGCTTTTTTGATATTGGAGGTTATGGACATACAATGGCAACCAAAGCGTCTAATATTCCAGGGAATACTGCTCAATATCTTATTATAGGTGACGGAAACAATAATAACACGCATTACAACTACTTAAAAATAGGATATAAGGATTCTTATGCTGAAGCTAGTACAAAATTAAAAGGTACCAATCTAGATTTAGTAGCTGATAGTACCGTCAAGATCAAAACCCCTGTTTTAGCTATAGATACTGCTGTTGTAAATGTTGATGTAATCGGACAATTTTCAATCGGTTCATCAAGCAACCCAAATTTTGTCGGAATGACCTATGATAATGATTACTCAGAACATTACAATGACAGAAGCATCCCAGATGTTGGCTATCTCAACAATCAGATTGCAAATGCAGTTTCAGAGACTAATAGTTTCCATACCGTCCTGTCCTCAGAAGCAACCCTAGTTCTAACCGCCGACAAAACCGTCAATTACTTCGCCAACACCGGCGGAGCAACAATCTGGACACTGCCACCCGTTAGTGGCAATACTGGAAAACACGTCATCATCGTAAACAAAGGGTCAGAAAACATTTACATCAATACACATGAAGGAAACCTAGAGCTTTTTGATGGCGCCCCGCTCAACGCAATGCCCTTAATACCAGGAGCAACGTACGGTCTCTATTGCGATGGAGCCCACTGGACAGGCCTATACTAAACAATTTTACAAACCCCGAATAGCAACCTCCCGGCCAGAGCCTGAAAACCCTGGCCCGGACCGCTATTCCCTATAAATAAAAAAATATGAACAATTATGACCAATCCGATCAGGAAAGTCAGGCGTTGCTCCACGGCATAAAACCCTTGAGCTTTGATAGGGTTATAGGCAACCGTCAACAAGATTTTTTCAAATCGCCAAATAACAGTTTAAGTCTCGACTATTTGAGTCCATTTGCCAAACAATTCGAGTTCAAGAGTCTTACTTCCAAAGAAATTGCTGAAAATTATTTCAACAATATTAAGCCTGTCCAAAAAAGCAACATAACAGTCTATCAAGAACCTGAAACAAAGACAGATGTAATTCTTAAGGAAATAAATATTTATCGAGACAACGACACAACGAAAGGATTCCAGCAAGAAGGAGATGTTTTGCTATACAAAGTGCTAGCCTACATTTCAAAAAGCCAAACAAAGCTAAAAGATTTATATCTGAAATCAGAAGATAGAGTTGCAGACAATGAAATATTGTTGTTTCTAGAAGACAACATTGAAGATTTAAGTGAGCAATACCTCTATGCGCGATTTGGAAAAGCAGTAAAGAAAGAACATTTACTCTCTGCAGAACAACAGGATAATCTGCTAAAATTGGTGCCCGATTTTAATGCTGAAATGCTAAAAGAACTTATTCAAACGGGTCAAGTAAAAGCAAAAAACACTTTTATAAGCGCTGTAGCAAAGGGACTAATGTATATGGCTTCTCTAATAGGTATTCCAGGTAAAGCCATCGGTTGGTTATGCAACGAAGTAGGCGATGCAATAAGCAAATATTTGAGCATCCCAGAAAGCATTTGGGATTCAAAAGGAGAAGACTATTTCTTGAGCAAAGAAAATGTATTGAAAGGTTTGCAAATAGATACTTCATTAATTGATGCACTTGCAAATTCAATGAAAAGCCAAGAAGAATACAGTTGGTTCAATTATTTTCTATCACCCGTAAAGGCAACGGATTTTTTAGAAAAACCCATAAATACCTTACAGGATTTTGTCAATCGCTACAATAACGAAATAAATGAAATTCTCGATTCAATTTACAATAAAGACGGCAACAAGAAATACAGCCACTTATATTCCCGTCCCATAACCGAAGTAATAGCCTTTTTATGCGGTCTTTGGAATGGTGTTGTCGACTTTGTTGCAGGGACTTTCAAGTTTTTGGCAATGGCGCTTTCTTTGCAATTCGATATAACTACAAACCTGAACGACATCATTGAAGAAGTAGATGAGTTGTATGATAACCTAAAAAAAATTAAATTTACGGATGTTCTTATTCCTGCTGTCGTTACCTATTTTCAAATATTAGCCGAAATCAACAAGTTTTTCACCTCAAAAAATCGAAGTGAAGAATACAATTTTGATAAGATTGCCTATTTCATCGGATTTGGCTTGGCCTTTGTAGCCACTGCATTCATCCCCTTCACACAGCTCGTTAAAATTTCAGGCATCACCAAGATCAGCAAGCTCATTCCGGAGGAATTCCTAACCAGTCTTTCCCAAGTAAAAGGAAAAACCATTAACGGAATAAAGTCCATGCTGGCCTTGTTCAGAGAAATGAGTGAGGTTTTAGCCAAAGGAACGGATGAAATAATGGCTTTTTTTCAAAGAATAAAGAAAGCTATTGTGGAGTGGTTTAAGAAAAATAAAGAATTATTAATATCAGTTTACAACAGAGCTGTATTAGAAGGCTGGAAGTCTTTAGCAAAATTTTTCAAAACAGAAAAAATAATTAAAGCTACCAATGGTACAGAAATCCTCTGTTTTAGCTTTAATAAAGCCTTAGTCCCCGTCGATAAAATATTGATGTACGCAAGAGGAAAAGTAATTGATGCCGACAATTTAGTAACTTTACAGAAAGAATTAGCAGATTTAAAAAACCTTCGTCAAACAGCCAGAAAAGTCTTTGACAAAACCCCTCTAAATGCTGACAAAATAAAGTTGTTAGATAAAAGAATTGAAAATATCTTAAAATCATTAAATAATAAAAAAGGTCTCGAAAAAGCAGGTTTTATTGACGACATTCATGGAAATAAAAATGTTTTCGATTATGTTTTGGCTGTAGCCAATAAAAATGTTTCGAAAATTAAACAAGGAGAATGGTTTGTTACAACAATCAAAGGTCCAAAAGGAAAAGCAACAATAATGACCCAATGGCAGAAGTTAGATAATGGAAAATTATACCTAAAAACAATTAAAATATTTTAAAAAATGAAAGAAGATTATAGTAATTATACAGATGAGAATTTAATCAAAATTATGAATGAAGGTTTGGATTTGGATGAAGAAATGTTTTTTGTACTATCAGAATTAGGGAAAAGAAATCATCCAAAAACAAAAGAGCTTTGTTTGGAAGCATTGAATAGAGATTTAGGATTTGATGAATATTTTGTTTCATCAGCATTAAGCACTTTATATTTTTACGACGAAGACACGGCATTGGATTATGCTAAACAAAATTATAACAAGTTTCACATCCATTCTCTTAGTAGTATGGTTTCTTTGCTATGGATGGATTCGGGCGAAGAGATTCAATCTATAAAGAAAAGAGAGGTTATTAAAATTATGAAAGACCATTTAAAAACTTTAAAAAAGAAAGATATTGAAGAAATTTTTGATTATGATAACTTTATAAAAGTCTATAAAAATATATAATGTCAAGCCCGCTCCCCCCGCTAGCGCGAGCATCTTGCTCGTGCCCACAACAATATCAAAAAAACAAAAGCCATGAACATCCATGGCTTTTTATATTTTAAAGAAGGTTTAGAAAATGAATTGAATATTGTTTTGCTAGCTTTGTTTAAAAAACTTTACGGGCACGGATTGCAAATACGCGCTATCGGGTGTAATAATTGAAATAACGCGTAAAAGTGGCCATTATCGACCGACAGAAAAGATTAATCATCAATTTATTAGAATGCTAGAAAAAGAGAAAATTGATGTAAAAAATATTATCATCAGTGATGGCTTTTAAATTTAAAAAAACAAAAAAATGGATATAAATAATTTAATGATACCAATGTTTGCTCTATACAATTTTGAATCAATAAAAAATATAGAGCTCAAATTAGATGATGCAGAATATTTAAAGAATTTTTACACCCTAAACGAAAGACAAAATATAGGGCAGGCTCTATTGTGGGCAAAAGAAAATCCAAGTTTTGACTTCAAAGGAATAATGAAAGAAGCACCTGTTACGCATAAATTAAAATTCTCGAATAAAGAAATATTTAAATATCTTATGAATTTTAAGCAGTTTATGGAAAGTGAGGAATATGAACTTTTAACCGAGGATAGGCCAATTAAAAAAGCGGAGGACTTTTTATAGAAAGTCCCATGCCTACAAAAAAAGTCAAAAACAAAAAGCCATGAACCCCATGGCTTTTGTTATTAAAAAAAAATCAAAATCCCAACCAACCAAAAAATATTTTCCCTACATTTATCAAACAGTTGTTCCTGTTCTGGAATACCCCCTTCTGTATTAGAAATAGTAAAGTATTATTAACTAAAATAGAATAATTATGGGGAAATCAAATTCCGAAGTAGGGCACGCCAAAAATGCGGCCAACTTAGTAAAACTGCAAGAAATAACCGTAGAGATGGGCCCGCTCTACCAGCCGGCCAATACCAACATCCAGCCCGCCGCACTCAATACCTTCACACAGAAGGTAACAGAAAACGCCGCCCAATTCTCCGCCCAAATCAAACCCTACCAAAATGCCATAGCCGCACGCGAAGACCTGTTCAAACCATTGTTCAAGCTAAACACCAAAGTCCTAAACTCCTTCAAAGCATTCCAGCCCTCCGATAACATCGAGCAGATCCTCATCAATCTTGTCAAAAAATTAAAAGGCGAAAGGATAAAACCAATCAAGGAAGACAAAACCGAAACAGAAAAAAACAAACACATCTCCGTAGCCCAACTCAGCTACGACAGCCAGATCTCACATTTCGAGGACATCATTGCATTCCTGGCAACACAGCCACAATACACCCCAAACGAAACCGAGCTAACCATCGCCTCACTAAGACAATACCTCGAAGCCCTAAAAGCAACCAACAAGCTGGCTTCACAAATGACCGTCAAACTCATCACCATCAGGATCCAAAGAAACAAGCTCCTCTACAACGATCCTGTAAACGTCATAGACCTAGCAGATACAGTAAAAAACTACCTCAAATCCGTCGAAGACGCAAAAGACTATTACAAAGCCGCCGTAAAACTCAAGTTCACAACCATAATTCCCTAGAAGCAGTCCAAAACAATAAACCCGACAGCCAAAACACTGTCGGGTTTTTTACAATCCAGCAACTACAGCTTTCAAACCAAAAACCCGACCCTCTAAATTTCAAACCTAAGAATCCAAAACGACAACTATAGCCTTCAAACCACCAACTTGAAATCTCAAATCCCTAACTTGAAGATCCAAAAATCAAACTATAATTTTCAAACCCCTAACTCCAAAAGTCAAAAATCAAAACTATAGATTTCAAAATTCAAACTTGAATGTTCAAAAGTCAAACTTCAAAATCAAAAATCACAACCATAACCCTCAAACTCCCAACTTGAAAATTCAAACCCACTACTGCATAATTCAAGAAAACAACTGTAAACCCCAATCTAACGACGCTACAATTAGTGTGGTAATATTTTCTTCTAATTATTTTATTAATAGATTATTTTCACTTATATTTGTATAACAATTTAATACCCACTATCTCATGGACAAACCTACAAAACAACGAATAGCAAAACTCCACCCCACCATACGGGAAGAAGTAACTAAAATAATAGCCCAATGCGATAAAGCCCTAACCGGAAAAGCAAAAGTTAGAATCACCCATGGCCTAAGAACCAATGCCGAACAAGACAACTTGTACGCTCAAGGCAGAACAACTCCTGGCAAAAAAATCACCAATGCCAAAGGCGGACAATCCATCCACAATTATGGTTTCGCTGTAGATATTTGCCTTATTATCGAGGGAAAAGCCTCGTGGGACACTGCAAAAGATTGGGACAATGATCAAATAGCCGACTGGTACGAGTGTGTGAAAATTTTCGCACTCCACGGATGGGAATGGGGAGGAAACTGGAAAACCTTCAAGGACATGCCCCACTTCGAGAAAAGAATCCATAACAGTTGGAAAAAATTATCAAAACTTAAAAAAGACAAAAACGGATATGTAATCTTATCCTAATACAATTAAAATGACCCCAAAGCCTAAAATTCCCAAAGCCATGACCAAAAAAATCAGAATCCTCAGCCTTGATGGCGGAGGTATCCGAGGCATCATCACCTGCGTCATCCTTAAATACATCGAAGAACAGCTCCAGAAACTGGATCATCCTAACGCAAAGATTGGCGACTACTTTGATCTCGTTGCCGGAACCAGTACAGGGGGTATCCTAACCTCTGTATTATTGTTCCCCGATAACGACAAAAAAGCGAAATACTCCGTAGAAACCGCCCTCGACCTCTATGCCAAGCATGGCGAGACCATCTTTAATGTTTCCTTTTGGCAGCACATCATCAATCCGTTCGGACTTTTCAGCGAAAAGATTTCACAGCACGGCCTGGAGAAGCAACTAAACGAAGTATTCGGCAACCTGCAGCTCAAGAATTTTATAAAGCCAAGCCTCATCACCTCCTATGATATCTTTCACCGGAAGGCAAAATTCTTTACCAGCCACGAGGCCCATTCAAGCCTTGAAGATTTTTATGTAAAGGATGTTTGCAGAGCTACTTCTGCGGCTCCCACGTATTTTGAACCAGCCAAGATAAAATCACTCTACGGCCAGGAATTTACTCTTATCGATGGCGGTGTCTATGCTAATAACCCTACTTTATGTGCTTACGCAGAAGCGCGAAAAATTGAGTTTTCAAAAGTACTCAACGATCCATTGAAAAGAGATTTTCCAAAAATTTCTGATATGGTCATCATCTCCATAGGAACAGGCGAAGTACTAAAACCCTATACTTTCCGACAATTCGAAAAGGCCGGAAAAGTAAAATGGATTCAACCATTGATAGATATTCTGCTTTCAGCAAATGTCGAAACAACGGATTATCACATCAGAAAAATGTACGAAACTTTAGGTTCAAGAAATGCCAAGAATTATCACCGTTTGATGCCTTCGCTAAAAAATGCTTCCCCAGAAATGGACGATGTTTCATCAAAAAACATCTACGAACTCATTCAGGCCGGTTTAGCTTATGTAGATCAACACCGAAACGAATTGAACGATATCGCGAAAAAACTCATCAAGCACGCCTAAAATTCTATTTCGAATTTATGGAATAGAATTTGTAGTTTTGCCTTCATAAATCAAAACCTATGAAACTCTTCAAAACCCTTATCGTATTCTGTTTTTTAAGTTTTTCCATAACAGAAGCCTCCGCCCAGATCTATCGTTTTAAAGCCGAAAGCTACGGTGTTGTAGAAAAGAAAGACAATGGAAATTGGGGCGAATGGAGCAAGTTTCAAGAAACAGCAGTCATCATTACCCTTGACGGAAAAAACGACAAGATTACTATAAATTCACAAGAAGTGCAGTATTACAAGATATTGGCCTACGGCGAAAAAGTAATCACCCAAGACGATGAAACAGTTCCCCTAAAATGCGCCGACCTAAACGGAAATCTTTGCACCATCTTGATCGTTACCCGTAAAAACCAGGATAACCGCAAGCAATTCTATATCAATTATCAAGACGTTAAGATTGTCTATAACGTTTATGATAATTAAAGCTGAAAAATAACGGATGCTTCGATATTCAAAGTATTAAAACCTGCATTTGAGTTTTGTAAACCCGCATTTGAAGTATGCCGAACATTGGGCCTAAGATCCAAGATAATATTTTTTGTCTTCAAGGAAAATCCAATACCAAATACATCCGAAAAAGCAAAACCTTTCGAAAGCCTCTCCGTTTCAGTATCGGTAAACATTGGCCCAACGCTTAGTAAAGCATAGATGCTGAAATTATCGGTAATAGGTTTTCTAACCACCAAGCCAACATTCAACACATATTCTCGGATGTTTTTCAGTTTTGTATAAGCTGCTCTTTTCGCTTCGAAATCAGGTTCGTCTGGAGTCACAAAATAAAGATTCAAAAGCTGGTGCGTAGCAAAATTGATTTCCGGCTGAAGCAATAATTCAAACCGAAAGTTTTGAGTGGTCTTGAATGTATAAAAGAACTGACCTTTTACATATCGATTGGTATAGGTGTAATCCGAGTTTTTGATTTCATTTCCAATTCCATAACCAAAACCCAATGCAATATTTTGTTTTTTTTCTTGAGAGAAAATCAAACAGGAGCTAACCAAAAAACAACATAAAAGTAATTTTCGAACCATAGGTGTTTTGAAAATTGATTGTTAAAGTTAAGAAATTGTTGCATAACTTTCACTCGCCCTGAAAAAGTTATTGTGCTTTTAGTTTTAATCTGAACCCCAACCTTTGTAACTTTGCCCGAAGCTTCATTGAGCCATGAATTTTAACTATCCAAAAGCTGAAAAGCTAAAAAGCCGTACTACGATAAATCTACTTTTTTCCGAAGGGAAATCGGTATCCAAATATCCGTTGCGGTTGGTGTATAGAAAGGCGGATTTGAATTATCATGTCAACAGCAAAATGGGTGTTTCGGTTTCCAAGAAGTATTTCAAGAAAGCCGTTGACCGGAATTATTTTAAAAGAGTTTTGCGCGAAACCTACCGCCTTAACAAACATTTGCTGATGGATAACCTGCCGGAGCCTTATGTTTTTATGTTTTTTTACCAAACAAAAGATCGTTTGCCCTACGACGAAATTAATACCAAAACCATTCAATTATTTGAGAAATTCTTGCTTCAAATAAAGAATCAAGAACAGGAATCTAAACAATAATCAAGTTTATGAACTCGTTTGAATGAGTATTGATTATTTATAGTTATTTTAGTGCGCTTTTACAATGTCATTACGTTAAGCTGTTTAGTTGTCATTCCGACGAAGGAGGAATCACATAAAGAAGCTCTATAAACTTGATTCAGATTATGTCATTTCGACGAAGGAGAAATGACAAAACTGGAGCAATTTATCCTTAACGATTGATTTTGCGCTTTTATACAGACGTTTAAAGAATACAACCCTTACTTATGCTTATTCATTTTAAAAAGAAATATATACTTCCCGTTGTTGCAACTGGCTTTCTATTTGTGGGAACCAGTTTCAAGGACGACTTTTTCGAGATTGCCAAACAGATTGAAATCTTTACGGAATTGTTCAAGACTGTCAATATGAACTATGTGGACCAGACCAATCCCGGCGAAATGATGGACAAGGCCATTAAGAGCATGCTGACCGATTTGGATCCTTACACAACCTATTTCAACGAGCAGGATGTTGTGAAATTTAAGATCAACAGCACAGGAGAATATACCGGAATTGGCGCCATCATCACCCGAAAGGAAGGGAAACTAATCATTAAGGAACCTTATAAAAATTATCCTGCGGACAAAGCTGGACTAAAAGCCGGTGACGAAATTATCCAGATTGGCGATGTGAATCTTAGCGATTTTAAAGAAGATGCTTCACAGCTTTTGAAAGGTGCCAAGAATGCAAAGATCGATATCAAATACATGCGACAAGGAAAGGTAAATGCAACACAACTTATCTTGGAAGAAGTAGATGTAAAAGCCGTTCCATTTTTTGGGAAAGTAGATGAAACTACAGGCTACATTGTGCTTTCGCAATTCAATCAAAAAGCTTCAACGGAAACCAAAGACGCTTTGGAGAAATTGAAAAAAGACGGTGCGCAAAGAATCATACTTGATTTAAGAGGAAATCCGGGCGGACTTTTGAACGAAGCCGTCAACATCTGTAATCTCTTTGTTCCGAAAAACGAAGTTATCGTAACCACAAAATCAAAAATCGACAAGCACAACAATACCTATAAGACTACAAGAGAACCAATTGATTTGGAGATTCCATTGATAGTTTTGGTCGATGGGAAAAGTGCGTCAGCATCAGAAATTGTGGCGGGTGCCTTGCAAGATTTGGACCGTGCGGTAGTAGTTGGAAGCAGAAGTTTCGGAAAAGGCTTAGTACAACGACCGATTGATTTGACATACGGAACCCAAGTGAAAGTAACTATTTCAAGATATTACACACCTTCCGGCAGATGCATCCAGGCTTTGGATTATTCTAAAAAAGATGCAAACGGAAAAGCTACAAGAACCGATCAGAAAAACTATACCGCTTTCAAAACCCGAAAAGGAAGAACTGTTTATGACGGCGGCGGAATTCTGCCAGACGTAGAGTTGGAGGAAACAAAATTAAGTGCCATCTCCGAATCACTTCAAAAAAACGACGGTATTTTTAATTTTGTAACGAGCTATTATTACAAGAATCCAAATCTGGGCGACAAGATTCCAACGCTTACAGATGCTGATTATTCGGCTTTCAAACAATTCTTAAAAGCAGAGAAATTCTCGTTTGATACCGAAACGGAAGTAGCCTTGAAAAAGACTTTGGAAATAGCCAAAAAAGAAAAATTAGACGAAGCCATTACAGCCGAATATCAGCAATTATTGACGGCGCTTCAAAAAAGCGAGGAATCGCAATTGAATAAATATCAAAAAGAAATCAAGAACTTGATTGTGGACGAAATTATACTTCGCTACCAATACAAGGAAGGATTGTATAATTATTACCTCAAGAACAATTCCGAAATTAAAAAAGCAGTCGGGATTCTGAACAATCCTGCGCAATACAATAAAATACTAGCAAAATAATGTTGAAGATTTTAAAATTCCTACCCTTGCTTATTTTTGGGTTTATGAGTGCACAGGAAGAAGTGGTGCATTCGGTTTATTTTGAATTTGATAAATTCAATTTAAAACCAAAACAATTGTCAGATGTTGTAGCCTTTATAAAAACTGCCGATTCCGCCAGAATTGAATCAATAGAGATATTTGGCTATTGCGATGATCGTGGCAAGGATGCCTATAACTTCAAGCTGTCTCAAAACAGGGCCAATACCATTCAGCAGGAATTTATCAAGAATGGCATCAAGAATAAAGTTATCGTTACAATAGAAGGGAAAGGTCGTATTTTGATTGATGATGACATCGTAGAGAATCTTCCAGAAGTGCGTTCTAAAAACCGAAGAGTGGATGTTGTATTGAATTTAAAGGAATTGCCAAAAATTCAGATTCCCGGCTATTTTCATAATACAATCGGCAAAAATCCTGTCGTTGGCGATCGTATTTATCTGGATAATTTGCTTTTTGAAAGAGGAAGCAGTGTGCTTACATTGAAATCGAAGAAAGAACTAGACAAAATGGCCAGACTTTTATTGAAACACAAGAACGTTGAGTTTGAGATTCAAGGACATGTTTGCTGTACGCCAAATTTTCAAAGAGAAGCGATTGACCGCCATACCAGAAAAAGAAAATTATCCCACAATAGAGCGGAAGCTGTTTTTAAATACCTGAAAGTAAAAAAGATACCTGAAAAAAGAATGACTTTTAAAGGCTACGGAAATACCGTTCCGCTAGGAAAAGGTCCAGAATATGATAGAAGGGTTGAGCTCTTGATTACAAAGATTTAATTTCGCAACATCTCAATATGCGGAATCCCATCTTCCAGATAGGTTTCGCCAACTACAACAAAACCGTGGCTTTCGTAGAACTTCTGCAAATACAATTGCGCCGAAATAGTGATTGGGCTTTCGCCAAAATGACGCGCAATGGCGGTAACTGATTCCCGGATCAAATCGTGTCCCCATTTTCTGTCGCGGTAATTGGCGTCAATCACGACTCTTCCTATGGAAGCATTTTCGAAATAGTCTCCAGGTTTGAAGATTCGTGTATAAGCAACAACCTTATTGTCGTATTCTCCAATTATATGAATTGCTTTTTGATCCTTGCCATCAATGTCCTGATAAACGCAGTTTTGCTCCACTACAAACACTTCACTCCTTAATTGCAATATTTGGTATAGCTCTTCTACAGAAAGTTCTTTAAACGTGCGTGTTTTAAATTGTATTCCCATTTGTTATTTTAAAAACTTTACTGATTTGATAATTGATTCGAGTTCGTGCATCAAATCGCGTTTGTCGGTTGATGGAGCATAACAGAAACCTTCAATGATGATGAACTCTCTTTTGTTTCTGTTTAAAATTGCATAATTGATAAAGGATCCCGACATATAATCGCCTTTCATTTCCCACGTTCCTTTGGTTTCATAAGTCCTTTTTCCGTCAAGGATTGTACTGAAGAAATAAGGTGAATACGATTCCTCCGTGATCATTCGGGTATTTGGGTTTTTTCCTTTGATGTGTTTTCCGCCAAAAGAATCACGCATTTCAATGATGTTCGTTACAACATCATCATCTTTCAAAATCGTCTTAAAAGGCACTTTATAAATCACCAAACTCGTGTTTCCACTGAGGATTTCCCTTTTCACCCAGACAAAGTTCCGCCTTGACATCACATATTTGTAAGTAGAAGGGATTTTCAAAGAAACTTTAAATTTGTCGCGGATTTTTTTATCATCCAGCAAAGATTGATTGATGATTTCCTGATTTTTCAGGATCTCCGTTTCCTTGAATTTATCTGCAATAGAGTCACCATGTTTCTCGATATGTGCAATAATTTCGGCTACATTGTTTCCTGAAATATGCACTACATTTTGAGGTTTTGCAAACTGATCTTTCTCAAACTTAAAAAAATTCCTCTCCTCTTTTTTGATGATGATTACGTTTCGGCTTATGGTTTTATAACCGTCCAGAATTTTCACCGGAAGCTGTGTAATCGTAAACAAAGGTTCCTCCTGAGTAAGTCCGTCAACAGGTGCCGCAAACTTTTTTCGGAGGCTGTCGCCCACTTCTCCATTCCATAACTGATCGCTGATTACGATAGACAAGGAATTGATTTTTCCAGTAGAAGGCGTGGCAGTTTTAGGTTTGTCATCCTTGCAGGAAAAAAGATTGATGCACATAAAAAACAATGTCAGAGCACCTAATTTTCTTAGGTTGAGAAAGGCCAAACGTGCTTTGATTTTTTGTATCATCTTTAAAGTAGGACGGAATAAAACTTAAATTCCTTATATGATCCAAGAACCATATAAGGAATTCAATTGTGTTGATAAAAGTACTTATTTTAAAATAAGCCTACTATAAATCTTGGGTTTTTCCGCTGATTTTTAATTTCATTCCCGGTTTCAATTCGTTACCGCTAATACCGTTCCATTTTTTAATATCAGAAACCGTGATGCCCGGATATTTTTGAGCAATCTTGAACAACGAGTCACCTTTTTGAACCAAGTAAAGCGAGTTCTTTGTAGATGATTTAGCAGATGCAATTACTTCTTCATTAGATGGTTTGTTGCTTTCTTTTAGGATCAAAAGTTTTGCACCCAGTTGCACATTATTGTCTTTCAAATCATTCCATTCTTGGATTTCAGCAATTGTAACGTTTTGCTTCTTGGCAATATTTCCAAGGTTGTCTCCTTTTTGAACGATATAATAATTAGAAACCTTTGCTGGTGATTTCTCTTTCAAGTCCGCGATTTCAACATTTTCACCTTTGATTATTTTAAGTTTCGTATCCAACATGACGTTGGTGTCCTCCATATTGTTCAGCTCCTTCAACTCCGCAACGGTAACACCAAATCTTTTGGCAATGCTGTTCAGGTTATCGCCTTTCTGAACCGTATAGTATTCTGTAGGAACGGTTGGCTCTGGTTTTTCATTATTCGAAGCAATCGCCGTATTTTCTTCTTTATCGGCCAAAGGTTTCACTTCTGTAGGAAGCGTTTTTATCTTTTCAGAAGTAACAATCTTTAGTTTCTTTCCATACCCAATGCTGTTTCCTCTCAAATTGTTCCAGCTTTTTAGTTCCGCAACAGTAACACCATATTTGTTTGAAATCACACCAAGGCTTTCTCCTCTTCTTACCGTATGGAATTTTGTCTTGCTCTTGTAACCATTAGAAGCTATAGCTTTGGAAGTAGTAGTGTCTTTTCTAGAAGCCCATCTGCTCACTTCAGGAAGTTCTCTTTTTTGTGATTGATAGTCCACATAAGCATAAATCTTGTCTTCGTTTGAAGTAAAAATCCCCACTTTATCCTTCGGAAGTCTCAAGAAATGAGGCTTATTTGAATAAACCGGAACCACATTCATTTTATACGAAGGATTCAAAAGCTGCAATTGCGAAACAGGGATATCTACCAAGTCAGAAATCTGCTTGAAAGACATTTGTTTTTTAATCATGATCGTATCCGTTTCAAAATGCTTTACGATGGCCCTGTTCGGTACAATTCCGTGTTCTTTATGGTATTCATAAATATACATCGTGGCCAAGAAAGCCGGTACATACGCTTGAGTTTCCTTTGGAAGATAATTCTTGATGTTCCAGAAATTCTGCTTTCCGCCCGATCTTCTGATGGCTTTTGCAACGTTTCCGGCACCCGAATTGTAGGAGGCCAAAACCAATTCCCAGTCACCAAAAATACGGTGCATGTTTACCATATATTGTGCCGCGGCTTCGCTCGATTTCAAGATATCGCTTCTTTCATCCACATACGAATCCACATTCAAATTGTACTCTTTTCCAGTTTGCAACATAAATTGCCAAAGTCCGGTAGCACCTACTCTTGAAACCGCTTTCGGGTTCAAAGCCGATTCAACGATAGCAAGGTATTTGATTTCCAATGGCACATTTTTTCTAGCCAAAGCCTCTTCAAAAACTGGAAAGTAGTATTCTGACAATGCCATTTGTCTAGCAAAAGCCGTCTTTCTGTTTTTCAGGAACGATTTGATGAGGTTTTCCAATCCAGGATTGTACTCGATGTTGAAAGGAGAGCGAGCATCCATTTCTTTCAAACGCTCTTTCAGCAATTCAGTTGACAATTCAGGATAATCTACTTTTTCGTCCAGGTTTACACCTTTAATAAAAGTCGATAAATCGGCATAAATGTCTTGATCGGTAAGCTCCTTCATCCAAAGGCTGTCAACACAAGCCGCAATTTCGTCGTGAACGAAGGTTGCTTTAATGGAATCCAGATAGGAAAGTTTTATTTCAGGAATAAGGCTTGCTTCTGTTTTGATCGTGTCTTGTGCAAAAGCTGCTCCAGAACACATTAAAAGAAGCGGTAAAAGTCTTTTTCTTATAATCATACTTTACGTTTTTTGTTTCCTCAGGACGATAATCGTGCCAAAAAGGAAATTCTAATTCGTTATTATTTTTAAGTTAAAAAGAGTGCAGATTGGGGGTGTGTTTTTTCAATTCACTATCATTCAATCAATTGCATCATAATGCAAACATAACAATCTTATAACAAAAACTACTAATGTTATAACTTAAAAATTTCGTAAATATTGTTAATTGTGATTTGACTAGTCCAAAATAGCAGCAATTCCTGGCAATGTTTTTCCTTCCAGCATTTCCAGCATTGCCCCGCCACCAGTGGAAACGTAGCTCATTTTGTCTTCTAAACCGAACTGTTTTACGGCCGCAACAGAATCTCCACCGCCAACAAGTGAAAAAGCACCTTTTTCCGTTGACTCGGCAATGTAATTACCTAATTCAATCGTGCCTTTTGCAAAATTTTCCATTTCGAAAACACCTAGAGGACCGTTCCAAAGGATGGTTTTTGATTCCAAGATTACCTTTTTAAAGTTCTCCAACGATTTTGGGCCTGCATCCAAACCTTGCCATCCGTCAGGAATTTTATTTACATCCACAACCTGTGTTTCGGCATCGTTAGAGAAAGCGTTTGCCGCCACAACATCAACCGGGATATGAATTTGTACATTCTTTTCTTTTGCCAATCTCAGGATTTCAAGGGCAAGATCCTGCTTGTCGTCTTCGCAGATGGAATCTCCAATTTTACCGCCTTGTGCTTTCACGAAAGTAAACGTCATTCCACCACCGATGATCATGTGATCCACCTTATCTAGGATGTTCTCGATCACGGTGATTTTAGACGATACTTTTGATCCTCCCAAAACTGCCGTTACCGGTTTTTCAGAATCTTTCAAAACCTTGTTCAAGCTTTCGATTTCTTTTGCCAATAGGGTTCCGAAGCATTTGTCGTTCGGGAAAAATTGAGCGATTATAGTAGTAGAAGCGTGAGCTCTGTGGGCCGTTCCGAAGGCATCGTTTACATAGATGTCTCCAAGTGAAGCCAATTCTTTTGCAAAATCAACATCTCCTGCTTCTTCTTCTTTGTAGAAACGAAGGTTTTCCAACAATAAAACTTCTCCTGCTTTTAATTCTTCCGAAGCTTTTTTGGCCACTTCTCCTCTGCAATCTTCGGCGAATTTCACCTCAACGCCTAGGATTTCTGAGGCTTTCTTTACAATATGTTTCAATGAATATTTGTCTTCTTTTCCTTTTGGTCTTCCAAGGTGCGACATCAAGATTACGCTTCCGCCATCGGCAATGATCTTGTCAATCGTTGGTTTTGCGGCTTCGATGCGGGTGGCATCGGTTACTTTGAAATTTTCGTCCAAAGGCACGTTGAAATCTACACGAATTACTGCTTTTTTATCCTTGAAGTTGAAGTCCTGAAGTGTTTTCATTCTATTGTTTTTTAGTTAATTGTATTAAGGAAAAACAAATATAGCTTTTTTAGGGCAGTGATAAATTACGGAAAGTGCAAAAAAGTGTTTTTGTTTTTACGAAAACGATATAATTGGGTTGTCGGTTGTCGGTTGTCAGTTGTCGGTTGAGGGTTGAGGGTGTTTTGAGGATGGGTGCGTGCTTTTCGCGAAAGCGGCAGAAACGTTGGGAATGTATTGATTTGTTTTATGGAAGTTGATAGAGCTTCACGGATTACTTTTCTTTTGAAACTATTGGACTATTGCACGTTTCTTATAACCCAAAGTGAGTTTCGTTGACCCGAGTGGCTGTTTCACTCTAGAGAATGACGCTCAACCTCTAGAGAATGATGCTCGGCATCTAGAGATTGTATATAAACATCTAGAGAATGAATATAGACATATAGAGATTGTAGTTAAAGATATAGAGAATGACTATAAGCATCTAGAGAATGTAGTAAGTACTCTAGAGAATGATACTAAACATCTAGAGAATAACATAAAGGAGTGGGTGAAGGGATAGTAGAACTGTGCTTCGGTCCTGCGGTTACGCTTCGGGAATAGTGCGTATCATTGGAGATACTTCAATTTTGAAGGGAATAATTAGGGATTATAAAAAAATGATTCCCCGAAATTGAACACTCCCTAAAAGTATCTTAAGAAAATAATAATGACGGTAAAGGCTGGATTTTATTGATTAAATTTAGTTTCTAAAACAAAATCACGCTATGATTATTTCTAGAAACCTCAAGTGGCGACACATTATTTATTATACCCGATTCAAACTGCTGTACTTTGTGGCGCTTTCGGTATCGGTTTTTGTCCTTCATGAAATTTTTGACATCCGGGAGCTCAGTATTCCGTTTAATGCGGTGGCTACGCTGAGCACGGCCTTGGCGATCTATCTGGGTTTTAAAAACAACAATGCCTACGAACGCTGGTGGGAAGCCCGTAAGATATGGGGGTTGATTGTCAATTACAGCCGGGCATGGGCAAGGGAGGTGCTGACGATGATTTTGTCGAATGGCGAAAAGAATGAAGAAAGGGAGTCGCTCCAGGCGCGATTATTATACCGTCATATTGCTTTTGTGAATGCCTTGCGGGTGTTTCTGCGTCAGAAATACGACTACAACGACACGAACATCAAGGAGATAGTGGAGGCGAAGAACGGCTATGGCGAGGTGAAGAAGTTTCTTGACGATGCCGAGTTCTATGAAATGCTGACCAAGAAAAACCCGCCGAACCATTTACTGAAATTGCAAGGCGACGATTTGAAAACAGCCTTTGAAAACGGCTGGCTGACGGATTTCAGGTTTGTAAAACTGAGCGAAACCTTGACGGAATTCAACAACCACCAAGGCATGAGCGAACGCATCAAGAATACACCATTGCCAAGGCCTTACAGCTTTTTCTCAAGGGTTTTCGTGACGATTCACGGAACGTTGATTCCGTTTGCGTTTATACAGGAGCTGGGCTGGCTGAATATCCCGCTTTCGATTGTGATTAATTTTGTATTCCTGGCCTTGGATTATGTGGGCGAAAGAACCGAAGACCCGTTTGAAAACCGTATGGACGACGCGCCACTGAGTTCCATCAGCTTGACGATTGAGGAAAATGTAAAGGAAATGTATGGGGATGTCAACATGCCTGTGAGGCCGAAATCGGAGATGGGGGTTGTGATGTAGAGGGTTGAGTGTAGAAGGTTGAGGGTTGAAGATGGAAGATGGAATTTGAATAGAAAAAAGCCATGGATTTTCATGGCTTTTTTCTATGTTATTTCTTGGCGAGTAGCTCCGTTAATATTTTTGCTGTTTCAGGCGAAGACGGTCTTGGAGCATCTGCATCTAGAATTTCGCCGTTCCTTCCGATGAGTATAAAGCGTGGAATACCTTCTATTTTGAAATGCCTGATCCATGCCGATTTCCAATCGCTGTCGGCGAGCAGCTGGATGCCTTTGAGTTCTTTTTCTGAAACAAATTTCGCCCACTTGTCGTGGTTTTTCAATTCGTCTATGGAGATGCTCACGAACTCGATGTTGTGGTTTTTAAACTCTTCTTCGAGTTTTTTCAGATGCGGAATTTCGGTTCTGCACGGTCCGCACCAAGTCGCCCAGATGTCGATGTAGAGTATTTTTCCTTTGAGGTCACTCAATTTTGTCTTTCCGCCTTTGTGGTTTTCAAAATCGAATTCTGGTGCCTGGGTATTTTTTAATACCGAGAGACCGTTTTCTTTTGCCTTGACGGCTATCAAATCGGCCATGATGCGTTGGTTTTCTTTTTCGTATTCGGCAATCATCAGGGGCGTAAAATCTTTTTCATATTGGCCGGAAGCCAAAAGGGATTTTGCATCCGAAAGACGTTTGTTCAAGATGTTTTGCAGTGTATTCTCGTCTGGAAGTTGGCTGCCAAAGCTTTGCCTGATTTTGCCGTCGTTGACTTTTTTCTGCAACAGATAGTTGTTTTCGGCGGCGCCATTTCCCGAAAAGGCAAGTGTGGATTCGAATTGTTTTCCATCAGCCGTGATCTTCAGGTCGAAGCCTTCGCTACAATACAGTTGGGCAAATTTTGCACCATCAAAAAGCTGATAAAACCCTTTTGGTGCCTCGAAGTTGCCCGAGAATTTCCCGTTTTTGCCTTTGAGCGTGGTTTTAAATTCCTTGTTGTGAATGACGATCGAATCTGAATTTGGGTTTTTGATTTCGATGTGTAGCTGTATTGCTTTTGTTTGTGCGAAAGTGGCAAAGGTGGCGAACAGGGCTAGAAAAATGATTTTGTTCATTGTGTAAGGGTGATTGATGGAGTAAAGATAGGTGATTTGTAAATTTTTTTGTGGATACAGAGTACGAATCAGTGGCATTTGAAAAACTATTCTGGAGGCAACAGATCGTCATTAAGAAACCAATTCTGCATTTTTTGCGAAATTCCTAAAGCTGACATAAACTTTGTTGTTGCTTCTAAATCCATATATTCGATATCTTGGTCATCAAAACTTTGCCCAACTTTTACATAAGCCATATAATCGAAAGTTTCATTATACCCTCTATATCCAGTCGTTATGTAAGATCTTTGTTCGTCGTTACATTCGGGTCCATTTAAATAGTAAGTTTTATTAACAACTCTATGATGAGGATCCTTGATAGGAAGCGTTGGATCAATCATTTCATAAGAAATATTATCGACATTTGAATTATAAAGCCATTTAATAATGGATGATTGAAGTTCTAATTTTCCTAACTCTAAATTTTTAAAATATGCACATTCTTTTTCTATTAAATATGCTCCATAAATTTCTCTTTCTCTTATGTAAAGCGAATCAATAGAATTTATGTTGTCATAGACTGACACGATTTCGATTTCGTCTTCATCTTTTTCTTTATAGTAAAGAACACTCTCAACCTTCGAATCTAATTTTGACTCTCTTATTTTTAATAAACCATTTAGGTCAATAAAATCTTTATAATGTGATCCTAAAGCTTGATGTTCAGTTATAATCTTCTTATCAAAATTCCTATATTGTACCAACATTGTATTGTGCTTTTTATTCAAAAGAATATTCTATGAAAAACAAATCTACTAAAATAATTTCCGCACCCTAAATCATTTCAATTATATTTGAGGAAGCCTTAAAAATCATCTCATGAAAACCGAAAAAGAAAAAATGCTGGCAGGAGAATTGTACCTCGCTAATGATAAAGAACTATCTGCAGAAAGAATCCGTGCCAAGAAATTGCTCCATAAAATAAACGTGACGGAATACTGGATGAACAAAAACACCCGCAAGCTCATTGCCGAATTGATTCCGAACAGCAAAGGAGTGGTGCATCTTGAACCGCCTTTTCATTGTGATTATGGCTACAACATTGAGTGTGGCGAAAACGTGTATTTCAATGTGAACTGCGTGGTGCTCGATACGATGAAAATCAGCATCGGTACGAATGTAATGTTTGGTCCGGGAGCTCATATCTATACAGCTTCGCATCCGTTGGACATTGAAACCCGTCGTGTCTTGGAACTTTCAAAGCCGGTCGTTATCGGCGATGATTGCTGGATTGGCGGGAACTCGGTTATTTGTCCGGGTGTGACCATAGGCAATGGCTGTGTGATTGGTGCTGGTTCGGTGGTTACGAAGGATATTCCGGCGAATTCATTGGCTGTGGGCAATCCTGCGAAGGTGATTAGGAAGCTCAACGAGCAGTAACTTAGCAACTAAGTGCCTCAGTAACTAAGCGACTATATCTCCATAAAATTAAATATCTTTGCCCTATGCAGTTTTCAGAAATATTAGGACAAGAATACATCAAGAGCCATCTGACCAAGAGTGCGGCTTCGGGAAGGATTCCGCATGCACAGCTTTTTATTGGCCCGGAAGGGAGCGGTACTTTGCCGATGGCGATTGCCTATGCGCAATATATTTTGTGCAACAATCAAGGCAGTGAGAATGAAGGTGGCAACGAGAGCTGTAACTTGAAATTTGAAAGCATTTCACATCCTGATCTGCATTTTATATACCCAACGGTAACGACCGACAGCGTAAAAACCAAACCCAAAAGTATCGACTTCCTCACAGAATGGAGGGCTTTTATTCAGGAACATCCGTATGGAGGCTTGTTTGATTGGTATAGGACGCTGGGAGTCCAGAACAAGCAAGGGGAAATCCGAGTGGAAGATGCAGAATCGATCCTTAAATCATTGGCATTGAAGTCCTACGAAGGCGGTTATAAAGTGATCATTATTTGGATGGCCGACAAGATGAACATTGCTTCCTCGAACAAACTTTTGAAATTGCTAGAAGAACCAACTGACAAGACGTTATTCCTCTTGATTTCTGAAAACGAAGAAGACATCATCCAAACGATTCGTTCGCGTTGTCAGGTGTTGCATTTTAATGGTTTGAACGAAAATGTGATTGCCCAGGCGTTGGTTACGAGAGAAAACATCGACCCAAGAACGGCCAAGAAAGTGGCGCATCAGGCTCAGGGAAATTTCAACAAGGCGATGCACCTCTTGCACGAAGACGGTGAGGAATTGCCGTTTGAAGAATGGTTTGTATTGTGGGTTCGTGCGGCTTTTAGGGCTAAGGGGAATGCGGCGGCCATCAACGACTTGATTCAATGGAGTGAGCAGATTGCAACCTTGGGAAGGGAAACACAGAAAAAGTTTTTGCAGTTTTGTATCGATATGTTTCGTCAGGCCTTGCTGTTGAATTACCAGACGACAAGCTTGGTATATATGGAGCCAAAGGTGGAGAAATTCAAGCTCGAAAATTTTGCTCCGTTTGTAAACGGGAACAACATCAACGATATCTTCAAGGAACTTTCGGATGCTATCTACCACATCGAACGAAACGGAAATGCGAAGATCATCCTGACCGATTTGTCTATAAAACTCACACGTTTAATTCATAAAAAATAAAACTATGTTCAACATTGCCACGATTTTAGTATTGGTTCTTTTAGCTGTAACGTTCATCCAATCGGCCTACGACAAAACGATGTATTGGAAAGATAATTTGGATTGGTTGAAAGGTCATTTCGCAAAAACTCCTATTCGAAATATGGTTCCTTTTTCGTTGTTTCTGATTTTGGTTTTAGAATTGGTTTCGGGAATTTTGTGTATCTCAGGCTGTATCGAATTACTCATCAGTAACGGAAGAACCTTCGGACTTTATGGTGCTATTTTTTCGTGTATCACCTTAATCTTTTTACTGGTTGGACAACGAATGGCAAAGGATTATGATGGAGCCAGAACGATTGTAATTTATTTTATTCCGGCTGTTATGGCTTGTTATTGGTTGAGTTGAATCTTCGATTCATAAAACAAAACAGATATAAAAAAACGGCTTGCAATTGCAAACCGTTTTTTTATATCTGTAAACTGTGACCGACTACTAATTATTCATCAATCCTTCAATTTCCTCCACTTCAATCGGAATATTGCGCATTAAGTTGAATGGTTCGCCTGATTCCTGGACCACAACATTATCCTCCAAACGGATTCCGAAGCCTTCAGCAGGAATATAGATTCCAGGCTCTACGGTAAAGACCATATTGGCTTGCATTGGTTCGTGCAACAATCCATAATCATGAGTGTCAAGTCCCATGTGGTGGGAAGTTCCGTGCATGAAATATTTCTTGTAGGCCGGCCAATCAGGATTTTCGTTCTGCACATCTGCCTTGTCAATAAGACCTAGACCTAACAGTTCAGAAGTCATTAATTTGCCCACTTCCACATGATATTGTTTCCAAAGCGTTCCCGGTGTAAGTATTTTTGTAGCTTCGTTTTTCACTCTTAAAACCGCATTGTAAACCGCTTTTTGTCTTTCAGAATATCTTCCAGAAACGGGAATTGTTCTCGACAAATCGCTTGAATAATTAGCATATTCTGCGGCAACATCCAACAGAATCAAATCCCCCGCTTTACATTGCTGGTTGTTTTCGATGTAATGCAAAACGTTGGCGTTATTTCCCGAAGCGATGATGGGCGTATAAGCAAATCCTTTTGAACGGTTGCGAACAAATTCGTGAATCAATTCGGCTTCGATTTCATATTCGGTTACATTTGGTTTTACAAACGATAATAATCTTCTGAAACCTTTTTCGGTGATGTTGCAGGCATTTTGAATCAAATCCAACTCTTCTGTTTCCTTAACCGAACGTAAACGTTGCAAGATCGGGTTTGATTTCTCCACCTTGTGGGCTGGATAATTTTCCTTCCACCATTTTATAAAGCGGTCTTCACGTGTTTGCGTATCAATCGAAGCACGATAATGCTCGTTGGTATTAATATACATCGTATCGGAATACGCCATAATTTCCTTCAACGTCTTATGGAAATCCTGCAGCCAGATTACGGTTTTGATACCCGAAACTTCAAAAGCACGTTCTTTTGTCAGCTTTTCACCTTCCCAAATTGCGATGTGCTCGCTGGTTTCTTTCAAGAAAAGAATCTGCTTCAAATGTTCGTATGGAGCATCTGGAAAAAGCAACAAGATGCTTTCCTCTTGGTCCACTCCGCTTAAATAAAAGATGTCGCGGTGTTGTGCAAACGGCAAGGTGCTGTCGGCCGAAACCGGATAGATATCATTGGAATTAAAAATCGCAACGCTGTTTGGCTTCATTTGAGCCGTAAATTTTGCGCGGTTTTTTATAAATAAATTGCGATCAATTTGATGGTATTTCATATCTAAATGCTTTGATAATTATGTGTATCAAAATTAGGGAAAGATTCATTGTAAAAACTAGCCAAATGGCGTTATTTTATGTTTTTTCGGATACGGCTCATGTGCCTGGAAGAAATTCCGAGAAAGGAGGAAAGGTAATGAAGAGGCACTTCTTGAAGCAATTTAGGTTCAGTAGCCAATAATTTATGGTACCGTTCTTCTGGAGAAAGTGTTAGCAAATCAATGCGGTAATCGTCTATAAGGCAAAGTTGTTTTTCAATTAGATTATAATAAAATTGATGAAAGGCTTCGTTATTTTCGATGAGGTTTTTAAAGGTTTTCAAATCGACAATCCAAAGCTTGCAATCGGAAATGGCTTTGATGTTCTTTCGCGAAGGTTTGTTGAACAGAAAACTGCTGAGCGAACTGGTAACGGAATTTCGCAAGGCGAGATAAGTTGTTTTCTCTTCGTCTTCAACCATAATCGAATGTTGCAAAATGCCACTTTCCACATAGCAGAAATATTCGCAAATTGCTCCTTCTTTCACAAAGAAATCATTCTTTTTAAGGGATAATAATCTAAATGAATCTTTTGATTTTTCGAGAAGTTCAATAAACGAATCGTCCACAGGATTGGCAAATTCTGTCAGATAGTCTAAAAAATTCGTAGGTTTTGCCACTGCTTTCATAACGACAAAATTACCTAAAAAAAGCAAACGGAAGCGTTGTTACTCCACCCATTTATAATACCTCGCACCCATCAGATTCGGGATTTCTTTTTCAATTCGGTCTAAAACCCATTCTTGTTTTGGTGTGCGAACAGCATTTTTAAGCTCTTTTTTATGAAGCTTTTCATAGGTTTCAAAATCAATCTCAAAACTTTCAGCCAAGGTTTCGAATAGTTTTACATTGGCAATAGCCGATTTCCAGTCAAGCTGCATAACACCTTCAAAAACTTTTGATTTTGACCCAGAACCATAAGCAAGGAAGCCAATCTTTTTGCCTTCAAGCTCTAAGTTTTTTTCGGAAGCATTTGCCAAAGTAGAAAGCAATCCCATAAAAATAGAACCGGTGTATAAATTTCCGATCAGCGAAGAAGCGCGTTCGGCAGGTTGTAATTTTTTAGAAACAAATGATTTGTAGGCTTCTGTTTTGCTAAGGTCTTTTAATTTATTTTGAAATTCTGAAGCATCCTCATCGCCTGAAAGTATTTTTTTAGGAGCATCCAAGGCATAAATCTCAGGAAGCATTCTCCTACCTTGAAACGCATACGGAAGATGCATGATGATTTTTTCCCAAGTAGTGTAAAGCGATTCTTCGGTATTTTTAAGATCCTTTAAGGCGAAATAAGCATCACGTGTCCTATCGGTATAACATTGGTTGGAATATTGTCCATCAAAAACAGGTTGGTCCTTGTGGATTTCAATTTCGCTTTCCAAATTTCCGAACCAAGAATCGTTGTTTTTATTTCCTGTGATTGCTTCTTTCGAAAGGTGATGGTAGGGTTTGAAGAAATCAAAAACACCTTTTGTGCTCACCGTCCAATTGTTGTCAAAAGCAATTATACGAGGACTTGAAGTGACAAGCATCGCCAAAGCACCGGCACCTTGCGTATATTCTCCGGTAGAATTCAAATCGTATTTTGCAATATCGGTGGTTACGACAATCGCTTTTTTATTAGTGTTCAATCGAACGAAATCCAGGCAATTTTGCAAGGCATCAACACCACCAATACAGGCAAATGTAAAATCGACGGCATCGCATTCTGCAAGGCTGTTTTCGCCAAATTTTTGTTCCATCAAAGCGATCAGGAACGATGCAATGGGTTTGGAATTGTCGATGCCACTTTCGGTTCCGACATAGATTCTAGAAATCTCGCTCAGGTCGATATCGTTTTGAAGAATGAGTTTCGTAAGCGCATTTGCACCTAAAACTACAGTGTCCTGATGCACATCCGGCAACGTCATATTAATCAATCCCAAACCTTTTTCAAGTTTTTCGGGTTCGATGTTTCGGGCTTTCGCCAAAGTCTGAATGGATAAATGTATTTTGGCCACATCAAATGCAATGGCATCAATTCCTGTTCTCATTTTTAGGGTAACTTTTGAAATGCTAAAATTAGGATTCTCTCTTAATAAAAGCGTTCGTTTTATGGTTGAATTAACGCATGTTTTTCATTTTTATTGAATTTAGAAAAAAGGATATTTTAAATTATGAATTCGGCAATTTTAGTTTGGCAACCTTTCTATTTATGGTTAATTTAGCACGACTTTAAAATATTTGAAATGAAATATATTTTCGCAATACTCGCATTCGTTCTTTCTTTAAATACAATTGCCCAAGACAAACTTCCTTATCAGATTTTTGATGTTAATGGAAAGAAAACGTCTTATGCAAAAATGCTCAAACAGGCTGAAAGTGCCGAGGTTGTTTTGTTTGGAGAGCATCATGATAATTCGATCATCCATTGGTTACAATTGGAATTTACAAAAGATTTAGCCGAAAAAAAGCAATTGGTTTTAGGTGCCGAAATGATTGAAGCCGACAACCAAAAACAATTGGATCAATATCTAAAAGACGAAATCAACCAGAAAGCATTTGATACATTGGCCCGACTTTGGAACAATCATAAAACCGATTACAAACCTTTGGTGGATTTTGCGAAAGAGAAAAAAATCAATTTCATTGCTACGAATGTGCCAAGAAGGTACGCAAGTTTGGTTTACAAGCAAGATTTTCAAGCGTTGGATAAATTATCGGCAGAAGAAAAAACGTGGATCGCTCCGTTGCCAATAGCTTATGATAAAAATCTTCCGGGATATGTGAAAATGCTTGAAATGATGGGTGATCATGCAAGTGAAACTATGCCAAAAGCACAAGCCATTAAAGATGCAACAATGGGCCATTTCATCTTACAAAACTTAAAACCAAATTCTGTTTTCGTGCATTACAACGGAACCTATCACAGTGATAATTTCGACGGAATTAATTGGTATTTGAAACAAGGAAAACCAGCCATCAAGATTATGACAATCGCAACAGTTTCTCAAAAAGACATCTCGAAATTGGAAAAAGAAAACCTAAAGCTTGCGGATTTTATAATTGTTGTGGATGAAGACGTGACGAAAACCTATTAATTTTCAAATTCATTTTCAGCATTTTAAAGCTTGATTTTAACTTTAAAATTAGGTTTTTGCGGTTATTTAAGGTGTAAAATTATTTAGAGCGAAATTTTATCCTTGATTTGCTGTAAAATAGCATCACTTTATACTGATTATAAATAGGTCGAAAAGGTTGTAGTTAATTTGAATATGCCTTATTTTTGTGTGATTTTTTTAAACACACAAATAACATTATGGCAAAATCTGCAATCTTAAAGTCATCGCTAGCGAAAAAGTACTGGATGGCTCTAACAGGTTTATTTTTATGCACGTTTTTAGCAGGTCACTTGGCTGGAAACTTACAGCTTATTTTCGGAGATGCATTACAGTTCAACCAATATGCATTGTTTATGACCACCAATCCGGCGGTTAAATTGTTGTCCTACGTTACCTACATTTCAATTCTTTTCCACGCAATTGACGGTATTTTGCTAACTGTACAAAACAGAAGAGCAAGACCAATTCGTTATGCAAAAGAAAATGCTTCGGCTAATTCGGCTTGGGCATCAAGAAATATGGCGGTTTTGGGAACCTTGATTTTGGTTTTCATTGTAACGCACATGGTAAATTTCTGGGCAAAGATGCATTTTGATGAAAACATGCCTTTACAGACGATAATGGTTGACACAGGTGGCGGAATGAAGCAAGAACTTTATTTGACTACGGATGGAGATTATCTGCCAAAAGTACGAGTAGAGCAAAAATTAGTTACTATTAAAAACAGGACTGAGTTTTATGATACAGGTGCCGATGTAAAAATCAAAGAAGGTTACAAGGATTTGCATAAAATTACGTTTGCCTTTTTTCAAGATGCAAAATTCGGATTGATTGCTACAATTCTTTATGTAATTGCAATGGCTGTTTTAGCTTTCCATTTACTACACGGTTTTGCAAGCGCCTTCCAATCTTTAGGGTTGAACAATCCAAAATACAATGGATTAATCAGAGGCTTCGGAAAAGGTTTTGCGATCATAGTACCACTTTTATTCGCAATTATTCCAATATACATTCACTTCTTTGCTAAATAATAGAATATACAAATCATGAGTTTAGATTCAAAAATTCCTGCAGGTCCAATTTCGGACAAATGGACAGATTATAAAAATCATATTAATTTAGTGAACCCAGCCAATAAGCGAAATATTGATATTATCGTAGTTGGAACGGGACTTGCTGGTGGTTCTGCCGCCGCAACTTTAGCTGAATTAGGATATAACGTAAAAGCATTTTGCTTTCAAGATTCACCTCGTAGAGCACACTCAATTGCAGCTCAAGGTGGTATCAACGCTGCAAAGAACTATCAAGGAGATGGAGATTCAACTTTCCGTTTATTTTACGATACAGTAAAAGGTGGTGACTACCGTGCTCGTGAAGCAAATGTTCATCGTCTAGCGGAAGTTTCTGCAAATATCATCGACCAATGTGTTGCACAAGGTGTTCCGTTGGCTCGTGAATATGGCGGACTTTTGGACAACCGTTCTTTTGGTGGAACATTGGTTTCTAGAACGTTCTACGCAGCGGGACAAACTGGACAGCAATTATTATTAGGAGCCTATTCTGCAATGAACCGTCAAATCGGTCGTGGAAAAATCAAAATGCACAACCGTCACGAAATGCTAGATTTAGTTATCGTTAACGGAAAAGCAAGAGGAATCATCGCTCGTAATTTGATTACAGGAGAAATAGAAAGACACTCAGCTCACGCAGTTGTAATTGCTTCTGGAGGATACGGAAACGTATTTTTCCTTTCTACGAATGCAATGGGAAGTAACGCGACAGCAGCTTGGAAAATACATAAAAAAGGAGCATTTTTTGCAAATCCTTGTTATACACAAATTCACCCAACGTGTATTCCGGTTTCGGGAGATCACCAGTCAAAACTGACGTTGATGTCGGAATCATTGAGAAATGACGGTAGAATTTGGGTTCCTAAATCATTGGAAGATGCGAAAGCAATCCGTGAAGGGAAAAAGAAACCAACCGATTTATCGGAAGAAGAAAGAGATTATTACTTGGAAAGAAGATACCCATCTTTTGGTAACTTGGTTCCTCGTGACGTTGCTTCTCGTGCGGCAAAAGAAAGATGTGATGCTGGTTTTGGTGTAAACAAAACGGGTGAGGCAGTTTATCTGGATTTTGCAGCGGCGATTGTACGTTACGGAAAAGAGCAAGCATTGATCCAGCATTTAGATGGAAATGATGAAGCTTTGGTGAAAAAATTAGGAAAAGAAGTTATCAAAAATAAATACGGTAACTTGTTTCAAATGTATTATAAAATCGTAGATGAGAATCCGTATGAGGCTCCTATGATGATCTATCCGGCAGTTCACTACACAATGGGCGGCACGTGGGTTGATTATAATTTGCAAACTACAATCCCAGGTTGTTTCTCAATCGGAGAATCGAATTTCTCTGACCACGGAGCAAACAGATTGGGAGCTTCTGCTTTGATGCAAGGTTTGGCCGATGGATATTTCGTATTGCCTTACACCATTGGAGATTATTTGGCTCCAGACATCAAAACTGGAAAAATTTCTACAGATTTACCAGAATTCGTAGAAGCTGAAAACAACGTTAGAGAGCAGTTGAACAAATTCATCAACAATAACGGAACACACTCTGTTGACCATTTCCACAAAAAATTAGGTAAGATTATGTGGGACAAAGTAGGTATGGCTCGTAATGCCAAAGGTTTGAACGAGGCAATCGTTGAAATCGCTGCCTTACGTGAAGAGTTTCACAGAGATGTAAAAGTTCCTGGAACATTGGATAGTTTCAACCAAGAGTTGGAAAAAGCGATGCGTGTTGCCGATTTCCTTGAATTGGGAGAGCTTTTCGCAAAAGATGCCTTGCATAGAAATGAATCTTGTGGAGGACACTTCCGTGAAGAATACCAAACAGAAGAAGGAGAAGCATTGCGTGACGATGAGAATTTCGCATACGTTGCCGCTTGGGAATACAAAGGAAAACCGAGCGAGGCAATTTTGCACAAAGAACCATTGGTTTTCGATAACGTGAAATTAGTACAACGTAGTTACAAATAGGCAAGAGTCATTAGCCAATAGGCAAAAGTTAACAGCAGTAAATCGAAAAGTAAAAGCCAAAAAGAATGAGTGTACAAACCTATAAAGATTTGCTGATTTGGCAGAAAGGCATTGCAATAGTAAAATTAGTTTACAACAATTTAGAGGGTTTTCCAAAAGACGAAATTTTTGGATTACAAAATCAAATAAAAAGAGCTTCAGTATCAATTCCTTCTAATATAGCTGAAGGATGGGGCAGAGATTCAACACAAAGCTACATTCAGTTTTTAAGAATTTCAAGAGGTTCACTATTTGAGTTAGAAACACAGATAATTATCGCGAAAGAATTGAATTTCATTAGCGATTCAAGATTTAATGAAATAATAGAATTAATTACTGAAGAAAGTAAAATGTTAAACGCCTTCATAAAGTCTTTAAGCAAATAATTTAGATAACACAGCTAGCTTTTGCCTATTGCCTTTTGGCTAATACACTAAAAAAAGATGAAACTTACATTAAAAATATGGCGTCAGAAAAACGCTAAAGAAACAGGGAAAATCGTTGACTATAAAATTGATGATGTTTCTCCAGATATGTCTTTCCTTGAGATGCTTGATGTTCTAAACGAGCAATTAATCGATAAAGGAGAAGATCCAGTTGCTTTTGACCACGATTGTCGCGAAGGAATCTGCGGAATGTGCTCGCTTTTCATCAATGGTGAGGCCCACGGACCAGATAGAGGCGTTACAACTTGTCAATTGCACATGAGAATGTTCAAGGACGGCGATACGATTTTTATCGAACCTTTCCGTGCAAAAGCATTCCCGGTAATCAAAGATTTGGTTGTAGACAGAAGTTCTTTCGACAGGATCCAGCATGCAGGAGGATTTATTTCCGTGAATACTTCAGGAAATACGATCGATGCCAATGCAATTCCAATCAACAAACACGATGCCGATCGTTCATTCGACGCCGCTACGTGTATCGGATGTGGAGCTTGTGTGGCAACATGTAAAAACTCATCAGCGATGCTGTTCGTTTCTGCAAAAGTATCGCAGTTTGCATTATTGCCACAAGGAAAAGTGGAAGCACACGACCGTGTATTGAATATGGTGAACCAAATGGACCACGAAGGTTTCGGTAACTGTACCAACACAGGAGCATGCGAAGTAGAATGCCCAAAAGGGATTTCGCTTGAAAACATCGCTCGTATGAACAGAGAATATTTGGTGGCAAGCATCAAATAAGCCAAAAGAAAATAGCCAAAAGGCAAAACTAAAAGCGCATCTGTAAATTTCAGGTGCGTTTTTTTTAGAAGCCAATCCCGCTTTCCGTTTCAACTCCTCAACAAAAAAGCCGTGTTTTTAAAAGATAAAAAGAGCTTCCTTCGGTCGCTTTTTTATCTCAAAAAACACTGGCTTTTTCGTTTCCGAGGTTTCCACTACAAATGAAATTCACTGAACTCCTCTTGAAATAATATAATGTGAAGTAATCGGGGCTAGGAGCGAACTTGTCCATATCGCCCACGATTCAATTGCCTCGAAAATATTTCCTTATATTTGAAAGACAAAACAACCATAATGAAATACCTATCCCTGCTATTACTTGTTTCAACGATTTCATTTTCCCAAAACTATCAGCAATATGTAAATCCATTTATCGGAACAGGCGGTCACGGACACACATTTCCAGGAGCTACAGTACCGTTCGGAATGGTGCAACTTTCGCCGGATACCAGAATCGACGGCAGTTGGGACGGATGTTCGGGCTATCATTATTCCGATAATGTGATTTATGGGTTTTCACATACGCATTTAAATGGAACTGGAGTTTCCGATTTTGGAGATATTATGCTAATGCCAACAATGGGAAAACCAAGCCTTGACAAAAAAGACTATTCTTCGAAATTCTCGCATACAAATGAAAAAGCATCAGCGGGATTTTATGCCGTAAAATTAGATAAGGATATTATCGATGTGCGTTTGACAACTTCAACACGAGTTGGTTTTCATGAATATACTTTTAATAATTCCGGTCAAGCCAATATCATTCTCGATCTCAATCATCGCGATATCTTGTTGCAAGGCGATGTAAAAATCATCAACGATAAAACAATTCATGTTTTAAGAAGAAGCGAAGCTTGGGCGAGAAATCAATTTGTTTATGCCAGAATAGAGTTCAATCAGCCGATGCAAATCACGAAAGTGAATAACAATGCATTTGCTCCAGCAAAAACTACCGATAGCTTTTTTGCAGGAAGTTTATTGTCAATCAGTTTGTCAAAACAAGTCAAAAAAGGAGAAAAAATTCTAGTAAAAGTTTCGCTTTCGCCAACAAGTTACGAAGGTGCAAAACTAAACATGTCCGAAATTAAACATTGGGATTTTGAAAAAGTAAAGAAAGATGCAGAAGCTCTTTGGAACAAGGAATTATCCAAAATAGAAGTCACTTCTTCAGATAAAGACAAATTGGCAATTTTTTATACGGCTTTGTACCACACGATAATGCAACCGAATATCGCGCAAGATTTGGACGGAAAATACCGCGGTCGCGACAATCAAATCCATACCGCAAAAGGCTTCGATTATTATTCGGTTTTTTCGCTTTGGGATACGTTCCGAGGTGCCCATCCGCTTTATACGTTGATTGATAAAAAGCGAACTTCCGATTTTATCAATACCTTTTTGATGCAATACGAACAAGGCGGACGATTACCCGTTTGGGAATTGGCTTCCAACGAAACCGATTGTATGATTGGCTATCACTCAGTTTCGGTTATGGCCGATGCAATGGTAAAAGGCATTCAAGGATTTGATTATGAAAAGGTATTTGAAGCCTCGAAATATTCTGCAATGCTAGACCATTTGGGTCTGGATGCGTATAAAAAGAATGGTTTTATCAGTATTGATGATGAACACGAATCCGTTTCCAAAACCGTTGAATATGCCTATGATGATTGGTGTATTGCACAAATGGCAAAGATTCTAAACAAAAAAGAAGACTACGAATACTTTATGAAGCGTTCCCAGAACTGGAAAAACCTCTTCGATGGGGAAACGGGTTTTATACGTCCAAAAAAGAATGGCGGTTGGGAAAAAACTTTCGACCCAAGAGAAGTCAACAATAATTTTACTGAAGGAAATGCGTGGCATTATACGTTTTTCGTTCCGCAGGACATTCCTGGAATGATTGAAGCATACGGAGGCCCTGAAAAATTTGAAGCAAAACTCGATGAAATGTTCAATGCTGACAGTAAAACTACTGGAAGAGAACAAGTAGATGTTACGGGTTTAATGGGGCAATATGCTCACGGAAACGAACCAAGTCATCACATGGCGTATCTTTATAATTATATTGGAAAACCAGAAAAGACAAAAGAAAAAGTACATTATATCTTAAACAATTTCTATAAAAACACTCCAGACGGATTAATCGGAAATGAAGATTGTGGACAAATGAGTGCTTGGTATGTGTTGAGTTCGATGGGAATTTATTCGGTGACGCCGGGAAATTCGGGCTATTGGTCAACAACGAACCCTTACTTCAAAAAAGTAATTGTTCATTTAGAAGAAGAAAAAATAAGGCAAATAGATAAACCATTTTTAGAAACATACTCTGATTTTGGCTTTGAGAAGAATTTTGATGTTTATGAAACTCTAGCTTATGACGATATAATTCCAGTTCCAGTTATTGAAGCTAAAAGTAAATCCTTCAAAGATTCTTTGGAAATAGATTTCAAGCATTCAAACGTTGGGGGTTTTCGGTATAGAGTATTAAATAAGTCAAATAATGACGGACCTTTTCTCCAGTTTAGAGATGAAAAAATAATTATAAACCAGACGTCAACAGTCGAAGTTTATTTTACACAAATTATTGATGGAAAGCCTGTTCAGAGTAACACCATCTCAGCCACTTTCTTCAAAAAACCAAACAATTACACCATCGACATCAAATCAAAATACAATCCGCAATACCAGGCTGGTGGAAATGAGGGTTTAATTGATGGAATTCTAGGCGAAACAAATTGGCGAAAAGGTGATTGGCAAGGTTATCAATCACAGGATTTTGAAGCAGTTGTAGATTTGCAGAAATCTCAAAAAGTAAAAGCAATCCATTCAAGGTATTTGCAGGATTCGCGTTCTTGGATTTTGCTTCCCTCGAAAGTAGAATATTATGTTTCAAACGATAATATCAATTTTCAATTACTTAAAACATTTGAAAGCAGTTTGGATTGTAAATACGATGAGACTAAAATTGTAGATTATAAAACAGATTTTAAAAATATCACCGCAAGATATATAAAAGTGAAAGCCTATAATTTTGGTAAGCTTCCCGAAGGGCATCAAGGTTTTGGTGGTGATGCTTTTATTTTTATTGATGAAATTACAGTTGAGTGAACCGGCAAAAGTGAATCGCCAAAAGCAAAGAACTAATTACTAATTTACTATTGGCTATTGCCTAAAAAATATGAAAATAGCTTTAATTCAATCAGACATTATTTGGGAAGATGCAGTAAGGAATCTCCAAAACTTTACAGCAAAAATAAATACCATTGCTTCGGACGTGGATTTGATTGTGTTGCCGGAAATGTTTACGACAGGCTTTTCTATGCATCCAACAGGAATTGCCGAAACGATGGAAGGAAATTCGGTTTCATGGCTTAAAAACATCGCAAAATCAAGAAATACAGCCATCACGGGAAGTCTTGTCGTCAAAGAGAATGAAAACTTCTATAATCGATTGCTTTTTGTTTTTCCGTCAGGCGAAATCCAACATTACGACAAGAGGCATCTGTTCTCATTGGCGGGTGAAGATGAATTGTATTCGGCTGGAGCCAAAAAGCTAATCATCGAATATAAAAGTTGGAAAATTTGTCCGCTTATTTGCTACGATTTGCGTTTTCCTGTTTTCTCCCGAAATACCGAAGAGTATGATCTTTTGCTCTATGTTGCCAATTGGCCAACTGCAAGAATTACTGCTTGGGACGCATTATTGAAGGCACGCGCCATCGAAAACATGTGCTACACGATTGGTGTCAATAGAATTGGCGAAGATGGAAACGATCATCCGTATCCGGGGCATTCGCAAGCAATTGATTTTCTTGGAAGTACTATCATAGAATCATCCGAAAAGGAAGTGATTCTAATTGCAGAATTGGACAAGCAACAACTCTTGGAAACCCGAAAAAAGTTAGGTTTCTTAAATGATCGGGATGATTTTAAAATTATTGAGTAGTAGGTGTGAGTATCAAACCTTCTTCAACATCCCAATTCGACCTGCCTTCGAGTTCTCTCGGGAAATAAATGACTTCTTCTCCTTGGCGTTTTTCGAGATAGCTTCCCGGATCCCATTTTCCATTTCCGTTATCATCATAAATAATGCGAAGGAAAAATTTCTTAGGTTGAAAAGCAGTAAAAACAATAGTTGAACTGTTGGTTGAATATTCCGAATCCAGAATTTTTCCTTTATCATCGGTCAACTGAACAATGATTGGAAATCTGTTGACATTCTCCAGTTTCAGTGTCAGATTTGCATAATCAGCTGGGTCTTTCGTACTGAATTTATAACTTAAAGTATCATTTGACTTCTCATAAAAATCCGTCAAAGCACCCGGCATCAAAAGCATGGTATATTTTTCAAGCGGTTCTTTCTTGAAATTGAATTTTAATTTTTGGTTGAATTCATCGTACTCCGTTGTATAAGGAACAATAATGGAATCCTTATTTCTAAGCGTGATCTTTGTGCTGTCAAACTTGGTTAAAGGCGTTGTAGAAGTTATTTCGAAATGCTCCCTAAAATGAAGTGTTCCGAGTGGTTTTGCTGTAAAACTAAGCGTGTCTTTCTTTTGGTCTTTTATTTTAAAATAGAAATCTTTCTTGAAATTTTCATTTACGATTTCCAAGTTAAGCGAATCGGCTTTAATCGGCTGGAACCATATCTGAACAGAATCTTTTTCGGGTAATTTGGTGACGATGGTTGGCAACACTTCGGCACCATTTTTAAGCGTGAACTTCGCTTTTTCAGGTTTTCCTTCATATCCAACAGTTGCACGGTTTCCGGATGCTTGAGAAGGTTTTAAACCTTTAAATGGGGGAACTTCGTTAAACAGTTGCAGATTATAATTTGTTGACTCACTTGGAACCGTGATGTGTTCTTTTAAATAGCCAATCTTGTCTTTTTTTGGATCAAAAAGATAATTGTTATTGTAGTCTTTCATCGCTACCAGCATGTATTTTCCAGCCTTGATGTTGTCAATCTGCCAAACTCTTGCACTGTCGAGTGTGTTGGTTACATATCTTGGTTTTTCCTTGTAAACAATTGAATCGGTGAATTTTTCGTTCACTTCATACAACATTACGGTAACAAAATTGTCCACATTTTTTTCCAATGCATCGCTGATGCTTCCGCTTACCGATAACGAATCGATATAGGTTCCTGTTGAAAAAATATACTTGAACTGAGGGTATGGATTTCCTTCGTTATTGTCCTGGATACTCTGTCCGAAGTTAAAACTGTAAGTAGTATTTGGCTGTAAAGTGTCTTTTATCTTTATAGTGATGTATTTGCTGGCATTTGTTGGCGTAATGATTGGGGGCGTGTTCATAGGAGGAGAAACAATCAATTGCTTGTTGACGTCCTTTAGTTTTACATATTCATCAAATGTTAGCTTTATTTCGTTGCCTTTGAATTCAGTACTGAAGTTTTTAGGGATGCTCTGCCTTAAAACGGGCGGAATGGTATCGGTCAAACCACCGGTAATGTTGCCTCTTTTGGCACAACCCACCATTGCAATCGCTAAAAGGATTAAAATATACTTGTACGGAATCTTCAACATATAAAAGTGAAATTTGTAGGACACAAAATAACAATTATATTTAGTGTAAATGAAATGTTTTAGTGATTTATTAGCAATACCTCACGAATGCGAATAGGCCATAGTGACAATGCTGAGTTTTGCACCCGGAATTTGCAGAATTGCCCTGCCACAGGCTTCGAGAGTTGCTCCGGAAGTCAGTACGTCGTCAATCAGTAGATAGTGCTTATTGTGGTGGTTTTCGTTGTACGTTACACCAAATATTGCCTCGCTGTTCTCCGTTCTTCCGATGAGGTTCTTGAAGGTTTGGGTTTTCGAATAGACGTTGCGTTGTAATAAGGTTTCGTCTAATGGAATCGAAAGGTTTTCTGAAAGCGATTTTCCAAAAGTGGTAACCTGATTGTAACCTCTTTCTTTTAATTTCCTCGGATGAAGTGGCACTGGGATAATGAAATCTACGGTTTTCAGAATTTCATTCTTTTTTAAATCATCGGCATACCAATCGCCAATCAACGTTCCAATTTCCTCATGACCGTGGTATTTCAACCCGTGGATGATTTCTTGGACGATGCCTTTTTTATGAAAATACATAAAGCAAGAACCATATTCTATTGGCATGCGACCGTAGAATTTGTCGGTAGCTTCATTTTCTTTATGCAGATGATGGTTCGTCAGAGGTATTTCGTGTCGGCATTTGACACAAATCACTACTTCATTGGCCAACAGGAAAGCATCGCAACCTACACAGGCTTTGGGGAAGAATAGATTGGTTATGGCTTTTAGCATAATAATTTATAAGGATTGGTAATGCAGTTACTGATAATTACTAAAAGATATTAATTAAAAGCTTTTAGATTCAAATAATAGGCTTTTAGATTATAATTAATGTCTTTTAGTGATTAAATAATATCTTTTAGATTCAAATAATAGACTTTTAGATTATAATTAATGTCTTTTAGTAATTAAATAATATCTTTTAGACTATTATCAGAGCACCAAAGAATTATAAATATATAAAAAAAGGCCGAAAGTAATGAAACCTTCAGCCTTTTTAGAAATAACAAAAACAAATTATTCTTTAATCATCTTGAATGTTTTGTTCACCTTGTCAGCAGTCACTTTCACAATATAAGTGCCCGTTGTCAATCGAGACATGTCAATTTGTGTCTGTTGTGCGTTGAAATTCTTGGTAATGATTTCCTGACCTAATAAATTATAAACCGCAACATTGGTGATGTTTTGCTCATAAGCCAGGTTCAAGATATTTTTAACCGGGTTTGGATAGTAAACAAATTTTGAAGTATCGAATGCTCCAGAACCCAAATCTGTTGACCAGATTACATTATCGATAAACATACCCACAAACGGTGCATCTCCGCCATTCAAACGCAAACCTATGTAGGTGTCGGTTCCAGAATAATTGGCAAAATCAACAACAGATTCTGTCCAGTTGGTTCCAACTGTAACACTTTCTTTCAGCGTAAATACAGCCGTACTGGTATTGTCACTCAAAGTTCCAACCTCTATCTGGCAAGGAGGTCCTGCGTGAGAGAACGTCAATTTGTGAGTTCCAGCACTTAGGTTGGATAGTTTTGGTAAAACCAATATCTGTTCGTCAAGCGGACCTGACATACCTTTGAAAAGGTTTACTGCATTTGGAGCACTAACTCCTGGAGTGGCCTTAACCAAAATAGAATCGATATCATTTTCAGTAGGGCCTCTCAAAATAGCAGTCCAACATTCAGGAAGCATATCTACTGCTGTAGTATCAAAGTTTTCATCAACAGTTGCTATTGCAGGACAAATTTCTGCAACTATAGGTTCCCATACAATATTATCTACATAAATAGCTCTATTTCCAACACTGCTCGAGTGACGGATACCAATGTATTGATCAGTTCCAAAATACTCCGAAAAATCAATGGTGTACTGTGTGTAGTTTGGAGTTGCAGTTACAGCAGTAAACGATGTAAATACAGCTGTACTTGAATTGTCATTCAAAGTTCCTATTTGAATATTAGGCATATCAGTAGTGTTACCGCCTCTTAAATAAAAGGTTAGCTTATGAGTTCCAGCATCTAGATTATTTACCGGAGGCGAAACTAAAATAATGTCGTTCGAAGAATTGTAACTGCTATTAAACAATGACACATTATTTGGTCCAGAATAAGCATCAAGTTCAATATTGTTTACTGAAGCAAAGTTTTGGGCATAGAAATCGCCTCTAATGATTTTCGACCAACAAGAAGGCAATGACATTGTTGGTGTTGAGTCGAAATTTTCATTGAATGTAGTTCCGGCAATACATTTTGTTCTGAACACTTTTGGACCAACCCATTCTCCATTTGTAGCACCGCATGTAGAGCGAACCCAAACATTATATTCTGTATTAGGAGTCAATTCTTCAAAAGAATATTCTTGTGCGTTAGCTGTTTCAGTTACTGTTCCAGCATTAGGATCTGTAACATTAGAGGTTGCATACGAAATTTCCCAATTCTCAGCAGATTCTTCACCCATTTCCCAAGTGGAGAATGCGGTATCAGATGTAATGTCTGTAACGGCAACATTTATTACACTTGGACATAATGGTGCCACTTCCCAAACAACATCATCAATATTTGCATAGCTGTTTGTGCCATTTTGGCTCAAACGGATTCCAATATAGTTGTCCGTCAATCCGGCATATTGTGTGAAATCAACAGTATATTCAACAAAATTATTAGTAAGATTGATTTCTTGTTTAACGTTGAAAACAGCATTTGGAGTATTCGAATCCAAAGTTCCCACCTCGATAGAAGAAGCATTATGGAAAGAACTGTAGAAACGCAAACGATGTGTTCCTGCTCCAATATTGCTAAGATTTGGCGATACAAGTATTACGTCATTATCATCTGTTTGATTCTGATTATACATCTCAACCGATTTAAACGGACTGTGTGCATAGCTTGAATTTACTTTTGCAAAAGCTGTTCCCGTTGTTCCCCTAACAATAGAGGTCCAGCATGACGGAAGAGTATTTGTTTCGACAGCATCAAAATTCTCATTTAAAGATGTTACAGGATTACAATCTGTTTTAAAATAAATTGGTCCGATCCAGGCTCCTTTATCTGTTCCGCAGTCCGAACGAACCCAAGCAGCATAGGAAGTATAGGCTTCTAAACCAGTAATTTCTTTGATGTATGAATCAGAAGATACAATTGGTAATAAACCAGAAGGATCAATTGTAGAAGGATCGCCGTAAACAATTTCCCAAGCAGATTCTGTTCCGCTTTCTTCCCATGATATTGTAGCCGAACTTGGAGAAACAGCCTCCAGAACCAAATTTTGTACATCCGGACAAGCTGGAGACATTTCCCATCTTACATTCTCGATATAGGTATAAGTATAAGCACTTGCGTTGTTAATACGAATAGCAAAGAAAGTATCAGAACCCTGATAGTTTGAAAAGTCTACCGTATATTCCTGATAATTATTTGTAAGACCAACATTTTCTAAAGCGTTGAAAACGGCATTTTTAGTCGTACCGCTCATGGTTCCAACTTGAAGACTTTCGCCACCTTTCGCCGAAAATTTCAAACGATGTGTTCCTGAACCCACCGTGCTCAGTTTTGGAGAAACAAGAATCGCATCATTTTCGGTATCGACAGTGACATGTGATCCAGGAGTCATAAAAATTGAGTTTGGAGCCGTGATACTGTTTGAGGCAGTAGTTGAAATTACTGGAGCGGAGAATCCATCTTCAGTTCTGATGAATGCAGTCCAACAAGTTGGTAAAACTGGTGATGTAGTAGTGTCAAAATTCTCTACAAAATCAGCGATAGGCTCACAATGCGTTTTGAAAGTCACAGGTCCTATCCAAGATCCTGAACCATCTCCGCACGTGCTTCTAACCCATACATTGTAAAAAGAATTGTTGGCTAAACCAGTTAATTCTGCTGAGAACGAATTTTCAGCTGATGCAGTTAATGTAGATGGATCCATAGTTCCTGAAGTTAAATCATACACCACTTCAAAGTTGTTGCCACTTCCTCCAGCCCAGCTTATTGTAGCGGTTGTAGGCTGTGTATCGTCTACACTTATCTCTGTAACATCATCGCAAGCAGGAGCTGGCTCCCAACGAATATTGTCTAAACTAACTGGATTGTAGGTTGTAGGGGCATTTAATCGGAAACCAATATAAGTGTCAGTTCCCGTATAGCTTGAAAAATCTACATTATATTCGGCATACTGAGTAGCAATTTCTATTGTTTCACCATCTAATGGAGTGAAAGTAGCTGTGCTGGTATTGTTGTTTAATGTTCCAATGACAATGCCGCTTGTAGTATTAGCATCAGCATAAAAACGCAAACGATGCGTGTTCGAAGCCAGATTGCTCAGTTTCGGAGAAACCAAAATTATATCTGCTGTATTATCTGCCGATCCATTAAATAGACGGACGCTATTAGCACCTGTAAAGGCTTCGCCTTCGTAAGTTAATGTTGTTGTGCCAGAACCTACACCTGGACCTCTAACAATTGACGACCAGCAAGCCGGAAGTGAATTGACAGGAGTTGTATCGAAATTCTCAATAAAATCGGCCTGTGTGTTGCATTCTGTTCTAAAAGTTGTAGAATAAGACCATTCTCCTGGAGTACCACTACAAAAATTTCTCACCCAAATGTGATAAAGCGTATCGCCTTGCAAACCATTAAGCATCGCTGGATTTCCCGATCCTGTTGGCTCAGTAGAAGAACTAGGCGCTTCATTAGTTTGCGATAGGTAATATTGGCTACTGTTTTCTGATCCAGTTGCTCCATTGGCCCAAACCACAACCGCAAAGTCATTGGTTACTACGGCTGTGTTCAAGAAGAAAGGAGTAGGACAAGCCTTTTGGATACCGCTGAAAATAATGTTAGGCAAATAGTTTTCAGTATTTCCATTTTGCAGGGCTTCAAAGTTAGGAGGTGTCCCGTCACTTTGATAAACAAGAGAGCGACTGTCGCTTACTTCCTGAGATATGAATCCATTTCCGTAAGCATCGAAATTCTGTTGTAATTCGGCTGTTGCGATGACAAGATTATCCGTTCCGTTGTAGGGAAAAGGTGTATCGAAAGTGATGGAAACCCATCCAGGGCCGTTCGTTGTAATTCCTCCAACATATACTTCTGTAAGTTCCGCCATCGGTTTCCAATCACTGCCAGATGCAAAATTGGTTTGAGAAGTGTGTCCTAGAAAAATTTTTAAATTCTGACTGTTAGGAATTGTGCTTCCTGCAGATCCAGTAAATTGCCAGGATATTCCAGTAATATTTCCGGTAGCATTAATTTCTGCAGCCGTATAGATCGACTGAGAATAGGTATATCCATAATTGGGATTAATGGGGAGGTTTTTAAAAGTGGTACCGTTTCCGATAAGCACCTGCCCTTGACTTTGCAACATTGCCAGAAAGAGAAGGAGGCAAAAAGTAATTTTTTTCATTGGTATTAAGGTTTTTTGATTTTTTAAATTTTCCGAAAATCAATACTCTTATCCTAAATACGACAAGGAAAAAACGTGACAGGTATACGGTAAAAAACGTGATGGTCTTTATAATCAATGAATTATTAAAAGCAAAAAGGGCTGAAAGTCATAAGACAATCAACCCTTTTGATCAACAAACTATTTTCTTTTTTACTCTTTTATAATCTTTATTGCTTTGGTTTGATCATCGGAAGTAATCTTTACGATATAACTTCCGCTTGAAAATCCTGACATGTTTATTTGTGCACTTGTAGAATCAAGGTTGCTTTCATATACTTTTTGTCCTAAAAGATTGAATATTGAAACATTTGTGATGTTTTGCTTGTATGATAAATTGATTACATCTTTTACAGGATTTGGATATAGTGAAAATGCAGCAGTTTCAAAATTACCATTGGATAATTCAGGATTAATTTCCCAACTGATGTTGTCCATTCCGATACTCTGATAAGTTTCTTCAGAGTTTAATCGAATTCCGATGCGGTTGTCCGTTCCTGTATAAGAAGCAAAATCTACGGTATATTCTTCATAAGATGTGGTTAGGAGGACTTCTTCATAAAAATTAAAATTACCTTCCAAATCGATAGTTCCAATTTCTAAACTTCCAGCGGTTACTAATTGAGCGGCATAGAATTTAAGAAGGTGTGTTGCGCTCGAAAGATTACTCAAAATCGGCGAAACTAGAATAATATCATCCGTAGAGGAAGAACCAGCATTGTAGATTTCAATTCCTTTTGTACCTGCATAAGGTTGCCAAGAGATTACCGATATACCCGCTCCGCCACTAATGTCTCCGTTAACAATTGATGACCAACAACTTGGAAGGCCTGATGTAGAGGTTTCAAAAGTTTCATTAAACGTTGTAACGGCATCGCATAGCGTTTTTACCAAGATTGGTCCGATCCATGCACCATTTCCATTTTCGCCACAAACAGATCTAACCCATATTTTATAATCGGTATTGCTAGACAAACCACTTATTTCATTAGTAGCGTTCGTTAAAACATTAGAAACCGTAGCAAGGTTCGGATCTGTAATAGAAATTAGCCCATGAGCTGTTTGCCAGTTTGAAGTATCTCCAGCATTCCATCCTAATGTAATTGTAGTTGTGTTCAATGGCATTGCATCAATTTCAGTAACATCTGGACAGGCAGGAATTGTTTCCCAAGTCACATCATCAATATATACACTAGCAAACATTTGTGTAGTATTATATCTAAAACCAATATAAGTATCGGCTCCTTCATAGGAAGAAAATTCAATTACATATTCTGTCATTTCACTGTTAGAAAGTGTAATTTGCTCAAAGAAATTAAAATCTGCAGCATTGGTATTGCTTGCCAAGGTGCCAATTTGTAATGTACCCATCCCTTTAGCGAAGAATTTTATACGATGTGTTCCGCTAGATAGATTTCCTAAATTAGGAGATACGGCTATGATATCATCGCTTGGTGAAGGGCCAGAAAAACCGCTGTACAATTCAAGACTTGTAGTTCCCGAGGTCGCAAGGTCATTATAAGCGACTCTAACATCTGCATACAAGGATAAGCTGTTTCCTCTAAGAATACTCGACCAGCATGTAGGCAATTCTTCACCTAAACCTCCATCAAAATTTTCGTTTAGGCTGTTTACAAAAGGACATGCAGTATTGAATGCAACTGGACCAACCCAGAGGCCATTTCCAGCTTCACATTTAGAGCGCACCCACACATAGTAAGTAGTTTCGGCTGTCAAATTGCTAATGGAAGCTGTTGGTGTGTTTAAAATTTCTAATATTGGTGTTATGGAAGATGGATCTACCAAGGGATCATTGCTGTGCACAACCTCCCATTGAGTAATTTCTTCTGAAGAGGTCCAAGAAATTGTAGCTGTATTTGTTGTCGCCACTGGAACTTGTATTAGTGTCACATCCGGACATAATGGAGAAATTTCCCAACGAATATCATCCACATAACTTAAAACGTTATCAGAAGCGCTGTTCAGTCTAATGGCTACAAAGGTATCTACGGTTCCTGTAGCATTTGTGAAATCAATTGCAAACTCTTTGAAAGTATTCGTTACGTTGATTTCTTCAACTTCAGTAAAGTTAGCTCCCGGATAATTTCCATCCAATGTACCTACTGAAAAGGTGCTTCCTGCATTGAAAGAGGCATCTTTTGCAAAAAAACGTAAACGATGTGTGCCATCCCCTACATTTGTAAGTTCAGGCAAAACCAAAATCAAATCTGCATCTCCGTCACCGTTTGTATAAAATTGTACTGAATTGCCCGTGTTTCCATCTTCGTTGGTTACACTAACATTCGCTGGAGAGCTATCTTCATTAGGGTTGTAAACAATAGATGTCCAGCATACTGGGACTGTTTGTGGAGTTGCATTGTTGAAATTCTGTATCAATTCCTGCAATGGCTCGCATTGTGTTACAAACGATGTTACATTTGACCATGTTCCAGGGCCGTTTTCACAAATATCCCTAACCCATACATAATACACCGTTCCGGAAGTCAAAAGATTGCTCACTTCAAAGCTTTGTCCAGAAGCTACACTGCCGCTTGGTTCTGTTGATGCAGTTGGAGTTGTGTTTGTTGTAGAAAAATAATACTGTGATCCTTGTGTCGCACCAGCATTCGATGTCCAATATAAAACGACACCATTTGTGGTTGCGTCTTGAGCGATTAGGTCAGTTGGTTTTGGACAAGCTTGCACAATTCCATCAAATGAAACATTTGCAACAAAGTTTTTTAATGTTCCTTCTGCAGGATTTTCTACATCTACTGCATCAGACCAGCTTGCATAAGTAATCGAGCGATTTCCCTCAACTTCATAAGCATAAAATTGATCATCCCAACCATCCATGTCTTCACTGTCTTCCTTTACGGCAACGATCAAATTATCAGTGCCATTATAGGTAAACGGAGTGTCAAGATAAACAGTAATCCATCCTGCGCCTTCAGCATCGATATCACCAAGATAAACTTCTGTTAGGTTAGCAATAGGCTCCCAGTCAGTTGCAGAATCAAACGCTGATTTTGATGTGTGGCCTAAATAGATGGTCAACTCCTGGCTTCCGTCCAAACTTCCATTACCTGCAAAATACCACTGTATTGAAGTAATTTCTCCCGAAGCTAAAATTTCCGATGCTAAGTAAATGGATTGAGCATAGGAATAAGGATTTCTTGGTTCAAAAGGAACACCTTTCTCAATTGCAGTTCCATCACCCAATTGCACTTGTGCCTGACCACCAAAATAGGTCAGTAGCAGTAATACAAAACAAAATGTAATTTTTTTCATGTGGTTGGTTTTTTATTTTCTAAATGTTCAGAAAATGCCAACTTATTTCAAAAAATTATATCAGACAAAGCGTGACATACTTCAAGACAAAGCGTGAAGTTTACAGTAAATACAACTATTGATAAGGATTTCTTTATGGGAATTAAATAGTAGCCAAATAATCATAAAGACTGATGTCTTCTGGGATTTCCATCTTGGCAGAGATTCTTTCTTTCCTTTTTCGGCAAGATTCTGGAGCGATATTGAGCATCGAAGCAATTTCCTTGGTGCTCAAATTCATATAAATATAAGACAGGAAACGGATATCGTTTGCAATAAGATTGGGATGCCTTGTCTTTAACTTGTTCAAGAAATTCTGATTCACTTCTTCAAAATGGGTAATGAAATTGTCCCATTCGTTATCGGTTTTGAGATGTGTTTTCAACGTTTGGATATGATTTACCAATAATGCTTCCTTGGAAACCTGTGGCAATTCTGAAAGTTCCGATAGTACTTCCTCAATCATCTGGTTTCTTCCAGAAAGATATAAGGCTTTCGCCGATAGCTTGCGGTTCTTTTGTTCGACCTCGTTTTTCAGGCGCTCCTGTTCCAATAAAGAAATCGCTTTTTGCTCATCAAACTGTTTTTCTAATAACAGCAATTCGTTTTTTTCCTTCTCTAATTCCAAGGATAGGATTTGCTCGTTTCTTTCGGCAATGAGTTTTTTCTGCTTGTGTTTTACCGAAAGGTTCCTTAAAATCCAAACGATAAAAACCACCACAATAATAATGATGGCAATGATGGAATAGAACATTTTTCGTTCGCTGTTGAGCTTGGCCTCGTTGAGTTTGATTTGATTTTGGTAATTCTGAATTTCAAATTTTACCTTACTGGTTTCATAAAGCTTTCCGTTTTTAATGGCTTCCAGCTTTGCATTTGAAGCAATAATAGAATCCTTAAATGCAAATGCAAGATTGTAATCTTTTTTCTTGAAGTTGATTTCAGAAAGCAATTCAAATGCTGTAATCTTCGTTTCGATATTGGGTTTTTTATCTAATAACTGATTGACATAAATTGTAGCTTCATTCAAAAGGTTGTCGGCAATATAGGATTTTGCAATGACCGTTATCAAGGAAATATCGGCTTCATAAAAACTCAAGTCCTTGGTGTTTTGAAGCAGATGCAATGCGGCTTCTCGTGCTTTTTTGGCTTTGCCATCATTCAAATCACATTGGATGACACCCACTTGTGCAAATATGAAGAAATTCTGTTGCTTGTCTAAAAGTGGAAGAGCTTCATCAAAATAGGAACGTGCGAGTTTTGAATCCTTGGTTTCATTGGCCAAATTGCCGAGATTCATCGCGTAGAGTCCAACTTTTAAATCATCGTTATTTTGCTTTGCGATGTCGTAGGCCTTCTTGAAATATTCTTTTGCCTTTTCATAATTTTCTTCCTTGGAATAAAGGATTGCGATATTATTCAGGACAATCATCTCGTGTTTCGGATCCAGCTCCTTCAATGCAATCGAATAGGCTTCAATATAATAATTGAGCGCTTCGCCATATTCTAAAAGCCTGTAATAATTGGCGCCAATATTATTGATGGCTAAAAAAGTTTGCTTGTGCCAGCGGTTTTTTTCCGACAGAGTTCTGGCTTGTGTAAGCAATTCTAAGGAATGAATGTATTTGTTTTTGTTTAAAGCTTCGACCCCAGCAGCAATGAGCGAATCACATTTTTCAATGGTATTCGCCTTGAGCGGATGGACAAAAAAAAGGATCATCACGACACCGAAAAACCAATGCCTGAATTGCCTGTTGCTAGTAAACATAGTTTGAGAATATTTCTCCAAATATAGTAAAGAAGTAATGAAATGATACAAAAGCAGTAGGCTAATAACTTACGAAGTGGCTTTCAGATTCTTATTTGTACTGCTAATAGCCTGTTCATTTTTATAATCAATCCACTGTTGTCCTTTCCATTTGCGCATAAGACTGTCAAAATTACGCATGATGAAAATATTATAAACGGCCTTGGATAAATTCCCGAAGCTTCGTGGGAAAGCACGCAGGCTCATAGAAAAACCGGGTGTCAGGTATTTCATATAATGCCAATATCCCTCAGGCATGTAGAGCATTTCGCCGTGTTTTAGATCGCAGACAAGACCTTGCGCATGTCGCAGGGCTGGAAATTTATCAAAATCAGGATTGTCAAAATCGATATCTTCACGGGAAATAAGCGAATGCGGAATCTTATACATGTATTTCGATTGATCCTGAGCAAAAATCATACAGCGTTTTTTTCCATGAAAATGGAAATGCAAGATATTTGAATAATCGATGTCATAGTGCATGAATACCCTGGAGTTTTCGCCACCAAAAAATAACATTGGCAATTGCTTGATTAGATTGAGTCCAAGATTGGGCCACTTGAAATCTAGTTTTAAGGATGGCACCTCCTTCATCAAATTGTATAAAAATATCCTATAGTTGGTAGGTTTAGATTGCAATAAATCAATGTAGTCGGTCATTTTCATCCTGGCATGTGCCTCGTTGAAACCTTCTTTGAACGAAACAGGCCGGTCGTCGTAGAGTGGCACCACCTTGTCGCCAGCGATTTCTTTGATGTAGTTGAGGTTCCATTTCTCGAAAGCAGGCCAATCGGCAGTGAGCTGCTCGATAACGACTGGCTTTTGCTTTTTTACATAATTATTGTAAAAATCATCCTTGGAAATGGTTTTTACACGCTCAATCTCGGTCAGTTGGAGTTTCATAGGGTACTCTAATTAAATAAACTCAAAAAAAAATGCTCTTAGCATTAGGGCTAAGAGCAAATTTAAAAAAGGTTTATTTTAGTATAATCTATTTTAACAAAAGGAAAAGAATACTATACTTTCAATTTTCCTGATGCTTCCAAGTTTCTTTCTATTGAATGTCCTGGACGGGACCATCTTGGTTTTTCTCCCAAGGCTTGGTATTGGGAATCTTCGGCTTCGACTGTTTTTGGCTGTGAAACTTTTGTAAAAGGCTTTTGTGCTATCAAACCTAGCATGTCGAACATTTTCATGTCTTCGTTTACATCTGGGTTTGGCGTTGTAAGCAATTTATCTCCAGCAAAAATAGAGTTTGCACCTGCGAAGAAACACATTGCCTGACCTTCACGGCTCATTTGGGTTCTTCCTGCAGAAAGACGCACCTGAGTTTCGGGCATGATGATTCTTGTCGTAGCAACCATACGGATCATTTCCCAGATTTCTACCGGTTTTTCTTCTTCCATTGGAGTTCCTTCAACGGCTACTAGGGCGTTGATTGGCACCGATTCTGGTTGTGGGCTAAGGGTAGACAACGCTACAAGCATTCCTGCTCTGTCTTCTACGCTTTCTCCCATCCCGATGATTCCGCCACTGCAAACGGTAACGTTTGTTTTACGGACGTTCTCGATGGTTTGGATACGGTCTTCGAAACCGCGGGTAGAGATTACTTCTTTATAATATTCCTCTGAAGTGTCAAGGTTGTGGTTATAGGCATAAAGACCTGCTTCTGCCAAACGATGTGCCTGATTTTCGGTAATCATACCAAGCGTACAGCACACTTCCATGTCGAGTTTATTGATGGTACGAACCATTTCCAATACCTGATCGAATTCCGGACCGTCCTTTACGTTTCGCCAGGCCGCACCCATACAAACACGGGAAGAACCGCTTGATTTTGCTCGCAAAGCTTGTGCTTTTACTTGACTAACAGACATCAAATCGTTTCCTTCGATATCAGTGTGATAACGCGCCGCTTGAGGGCAATAGCCACAATCTTCTGGGCATCCGCCGGTTTTGATGGATAATAATGTAGAAACCTGAACCACATTCGGGTCATGGAATTTACGGTGAACCGAGGCTGCTTCGAAAAGCAAATCCATCATCGGTTTATTATATATTGCTATAATTTCTTCTTTCGTCCAATCGTTTCTTGTGATACTCATATCTCATTTTTATTATGCTCCAAAAATAGTCATTTCCCGTTTAAGTAGAAAGTTTCTTTATTTAAAGTTTGAAATGGGTGATGGAAAGCGGATGGTTTTGGTTGTATTGGGCTTTGTTGGGAAGGTGATTATATGGAAGTGGGAGTTAATCAAACGACATCTGAAGGGAATCAAACGAGTTGGAAGTGAATCAAACGACTTCGGAGCATAATCAAACGACATCTGACGGCAATCAAACGACTTCGGAGCACAATCAAACGACTTCTGAAGGGAATCAAACGACTTCGGAGGGAATCAAACGGCTTCGGAGCACAATCAAACGACATCTGAAGAGAATCAAACGAGTTGGAGGGAATCAAATTACTTTTATAGTTGAAGAGATTTGGATGGTCCCTCGACTGCGCTCGGGGTGACACAATGATTGTGGAGTTGCTTGTGGAGGTCCTTCCTTCGTCAGGATGACAAGTTTGTGGATTTTGCTTGTGTCTTCCTTCGTCAGAAAATAATGTGCCGAGATGGAAAGCAATTTGCCGAGGTTTGAAGGGAATGTGCGGTGTATTATAAGTATAAAAAAAGAAAAAGGCTTATAACGATGGGGTTTCCAGCGTTATAAACCTTTTGAAAACTAAAGAATATTTTTAGTTTACTTTGTTGATTACTTCGACTTTGTCTTTCCAGTACTGCATCAAACAGAAGGAAATGATGATGGAAGAGGCAATGGATTCGAACAATAGCCCAATGCAATAGTAGTAGATGTTTGGGTCGCCTCCTCCGAAAAGGAATCCTTTTGAAAGGGTTTCTAAGTAGGCTTCACCACCTCTATAATAGATGTAGCCCAATAGACTGGCGATGCTGAGGATGGCTCCGATCATGGAGGTTGCAATGGCTGAAAGGAGGTTTCGGTTGTAGCCTCTGATGCCGTCGCGGACGTTCATTTGAATGGTTCGGTTAACTCCGAATGCCACGATGAAAAGGTTGAGGACTCTGAGATAGAACTCATTTGCCAAGCCTAAATATTCCAGAATAAGGAAGTAGATCCCGATTCCAACGAATATTATAAATCCGTTTGTAAATTCTCTTGATAGTTTCATAATGCTGGTTTTTTTGTTTTTAGTAATAGAAATACTTTTTCATAGTAACTAAAAGTACAAAATTATCTGCAGTGAAACTTTCTTTTATTGCGGATTTAATAAAATTTTAATAAATGTAGAAAGAGTAGATTACACCCTCTATTTGATAAGTTTTCCTTGATCGTCGTAGAGCAATATCCAATCGTTGTGGAAAAAGTAGTTCCATTTGGCTTCCGCCAAATCGGTTTCAGGATTTATTAATGTCTTGAATGTTCCGCCGTTTATAGAGGTTTCTGTATTTGCGAAAACACTAACTTCAATCCCTTTCTGGTTGAATTCTTTCTTGATGATTTGTGCCATCTGCCAAATTCCGTCGGGATTGCACCCAACAAATGCTAGTTGTTTAGGCACAAGCCTTTTGTTGATGTCATACGGTATCAATGTTTGGGTTTCTTTGTTTATCACTCGAAAAGCAGTATATCCTTGACGTTGACGAAGCATCATTCTCCAGCTTAAACGGTGTCCTTCTTCTGTCCATAGAACATCACCTTTTATAAAATGATGGCGTATCGGAAGGATAAGTTGGATGATAAAGAAAGGAACAAAAAAGTAGTACAATGAAGATTTGTTTTCAGCTACAGGTTCAGAGAAATCAATAGGAATTTTTTTCTTGAAGAAAATGCTTCTGATTTTTTCTGGCGGATAGAAAAACACGACAAAACTCAAGGCAAAGAAGGGAAAGATGCCTATCTGCAAGAAAATGGCGTTGAAGATGTGGAAAAAAATGGCAGCAAAGAAGGCGATGGTTCTGGTTTTTCTCCAAAGCAATAGCGGGACAATAAGCATGTCGAAAAAAATTCCGGAATAGGCTATGAACAGGTGGAACCAATGCTTGCTGAAAAGAGTTTTGAAGTACTCGAACTCGGTGTTTTGGAGGATCAGTTTTGTAAAACTACCGTCGAGCCAGCCGGGGTAGAACTTGGCAACGGTGGCAAAGAAATAAACAATCGCCATTTGAAAAATCATTACCGCAGAACACCACAAAGGCATGCTGTTTTGTTTTATGGAAGGATTGTTTTTTACATCCAACGATGCATATTTATTGGCAGGCAGGAAGAGCATCATCAAGCAAACCAATATCAAAAGGTAGTAATGATTGTTGTAGGATGTTTTTTGCATCAAATAGACTCCTGTCCATAAAAGGGTAAAAAGCCCCAGTGAAAGACGGTATCTGTAGCCGAGCATTACGAGAATGCCGCAGACTCCCATCAGTGCAAAGTAGAAGTACATGCCGTATCCAGGAAGCGGTTGGAGCCACTCAAGTCCGATATGTGAGAAGGTAAATTCAGGCTCGATGAGGACTCTTTTTACCCAACCTGTAAGTATGGCACCAAAAGTTTCAGCGGCCAATAGAAACCCTAGGAAAATCCTAAAGATGATCAAGGGTGCGTTGTCTATAGGTTGGAAGAGTTTCTTTAGCATCATCTATTGTTTTTGATGAATTCTAATGAGGTGATTTTGTCGTGGGCGAGTTGTTCTTTGAGTTTTTCTACGGATTCGAATTTTTGCTCAGGGCGAATGCGGTGAAGTATCGAAACTCTTATTTCCTTATCATATAAATCTTCGTTGAGGTCAAAATAATGTACTTCGATGGTTTGATGCTGGCCGCTAACGGTTGGATTAAATCCGATGTTCATCATCCCGAAAATGGTTTTTCCGTTGATAACACAGCTCACTACATAAACGCCAATCTGAGGAATGAGCTTGTAATTTTCCTTTATGGAAATGTTGGCAGTAGGAAAACCGATGGTTCTGCCGAGTTGTTTTCCTTTTACGACTGTTCCTGTCAGGAAATAATTGTAGCCGAGGTATTTGTTTGCAAGCCGAATGTTTCCTTCTTGGAGAGCATTTCGAATTTTGGTTGAGCTTACCGAAACTTCGTTAATTTCTTGCGGAGAAATCTGTTCTACTTCGAAGTTGTATTGTTCTCCAAAAACAATAAGATCCTCGATATTGGCAGTCCTATTTCGACCGAAACGATGGTCGTGGCCGATGATTATTTTTTTTATTTTGAAAATATCTACCAGGATGTTTTTGACAAATTCTTCGGCGGTTAATCTTGAAAAAGCTTGGTCAAATGGATGAATCACTAAATTGTCGAGACCGTTTTGTTCGAGTAGAAAAGCCTTTTCATCGATGGTATTTAATAATTTAATTTCAGAATCGCCTTGAAGAACCATCCGCGGATGCGGAAAAAACGTAAGTACAAGAGATTCTGTATTTGCATCGGTATTTTCAACCAGGCGATCAATGATTTTTTTATGGCCAAAATGCACCCCATCAAAAGTTCCGAGTGTGACGATGGTTCCAGAAGTTGTTTTGAAATCCTGTATTGAATTGAAAATCTTCAAAATTTTGGTTTTTAGAGTGATGCAAATTTAGGTCTATGAAGCGAATAAATGAAATGGAATGTTGCTTTTTTGGATTTACAAAGGAATCAAAATATTCAAAAGCATTCGTTTTTTAAAATTATTAGTGTAGATATTGAAGATTTTTGTTAAAGTATAGAATGATAAATAGTCAACAATACCTACAATATCATGAAAATGTGTTAAAAGTCAAGGTTTTGTTTGATGGATAAATGAATTAAATGTTTTAAAGTATTAATTTTGCTTAATCAAGAAATAATAATAAATTATGAAATTAAAAATACTAGTAACCGTAGTAGCCATTCTTACCTTTTCATTTGGTAACGCCCAGAATTCATTTTGGACAAAAATGACGAAGGAGCGATTTAATGAAGTAGACAAATTAGAACGCGTATCAAACCCATCTGATTATGAAATTTTCCATTTGAATTTGGAAGGCTTAAAAAATCAATTGAAAGCAGCGCCAACCAGAACTTTTGGTGGCAACACTCCAGTTTCAAATGTAATTCTAGAATTCCCAAATGCGGAAGGAAACCTTGAAAAGTTTAGAATTTATGAGTCTTCTGTTATGGAGGCTGAGCTGGCTAAAAATCACCCAGAAATTCAATCGTATGTAGGGCAAGGAATTGACAACCCTACAGCAAGAATCTATTTGACCACCACTCTTTTTGGATTGCACACAATGACCATTTCAGAAAAGGGAGCATCTTATGTAGATCCTTACACTAAAGACTTGCAGAATTATATTGTATACAACAAATCAAGTTTGACTACAAACAGAAGTTTTGAATGTCGTACTGAAAGTAATTTTGAAAACACAACAGATTCTGATGAATTTGAGCCAGTAACCATGGCCAATGATGGAAAGTTTAGAACATACAGATTGGCAATGGCTTGTACAATCGAATATGCAGCTTATCATGTAAATGCTGCTGTAGCCGCAGGTTCGCTTCCTTCTGGAGCAACAGAAGCACAAAAAAAAGCAGCGGTTTTAGCGGCAATGAACGTTACAGTTTCTCGAATGAACAGCGTATATGAAATTGATATGTCTTTAAGAATGGTTCTTGTTGCAAATAATACAAACATCATTTTTATTACTTCAGATAGTTTTGATAATTCAGATTCTAGCGGTCAGTTGATTAATCAGAGTCATAGTGTCATAAATAGTACGATTGGTGCTTTGAATTATGATATTGGTCATACGGTTAGTACTGGTGGGGGAGGCTTAGCGAGCAAGGGCTCTGTTTGTGTATTTGCTAATAAAGGCAGAGGAATTACAGGCTCTAATGCTCCAGTTGGAGATCCTTATGATATTGATTATGTAGCGCATGAGGTTGGACACCAATTTGGTGCTGACCATACCTTTAATGGTACTGGCGGAAGCTGTACTGGAAATAGAGTAAATGGTATTGCGGTTGAACCTGGAAGCGGTTCTACAATAATGGCTTATGCTGGAATTTGTAGCAATAATATAAATGTACAACAAAATTCCGACGCTTATTTTAATGCAATTAGTATTGCTCAAATGATGGAGCATATTACAGGAGATGGAAATTGCGTTGCAGGCGTTGCAAATGGGAATACACCACCAGTTATTACCCCACTAACCAATTATACAATTCCAATTGGAACAGCATTTGTATTGAAAGGAAATGGAACAGATACTGAAACTACATTGACGTATTGCTGGGAACAAAAAGATGGATTAGGAAGTGCTAGTAATACATTTCCAAGTGCAACATCAACTACAGCAAATCCAAATTTCAGGTCAAGAATGCCCTCTTCATCTCCAAACCGATACATGCCAGCCTTACAACATATTCTAACCAATACTTTTGTAAGTCCAATAACTTGGGAGATTATTCCAAACGTTGCAAGAACGATGGGGTTTACATTGACAGTTAGAGATAACCAAGTTGTAAATGGAGGACAAACCTCTAAACAAGACATGACCGTAACATTCAATGCTGCATCAGGTCCGTTCAAAGTAACTTCACAAGCGACTGCAGGTATCACTTGGACAAATACACCACAAGTTATTACTTGGAATGTTGCTAACACTACTGCGGCACCAGTTAGTACTGCCAATGTAAATATCCTTTTGTCTACAGATGGTGGTTTGACTTATCCAATAACGCTGGCTGCTAATACTCCAAATGATGGTCTGGAAGTAATAACGGTTCCAAGTGTTGTTTCGTCTACTTGTAGAATTATGATTGAGGCGGTAAACAATATATTCATTGCGGTAAATTCAACGCAGTTTGCTGTAGATAATAATTTGAGCACTGATAATTTCGGATTAAAAAACTTCAAATTATATCCAAATCCAAACTCAGGAAATTTTAGCATTGAATTTAATTCTGAAACTTCAAGCGATATTAAAATTGCTATTTACGATATCCAAGGAAGACAAATTTTAGACAAGACTTACCAAAATACGGGTATGTTTTCTCAAAATGTTCAATTGAATAGTGTTCAAGCAGGTGTTTATCTAGTAAACATCAATGATGGAGATAAGAAAGAAACAAGAAAGATTGTGATCAATTAATCATTCTAGATATACAATCAAGCCGTTTGGAAGTAATTTCAAACGGCTTTTTTATTTATAGTAGGGTGTTTTTCAAGTCTTTTTTGTTAAAATACAAACCGTTTTTATATTTTTGCACCACTATGGCAAAACAAGAAGATTTATTTAAGAATGTAGTTTCGCACGCAAAAGAATACGGATACATTTTTCCGTCAAGCGAAATTTATGATGGTTTGAGTGCGGTTTACGACTATGCACAAAACGGAGTAGAATTAAAAAAGAACATCAGAGAATATTGGTGGAAATCGATGGTACAGATGCACGAGAACATCGTGGGTCTTGATGCCGCAATCTTGATGCATCCAACCACTTGGAAGGCTTCCGGACACGTGGATGCATTCAACGATCCATTGATTGACAACAAAGATTCTAAAAGAAGATACAGAGCGGATGTTTTGATTGAAGATTATGCAGAAAAACTCAATCAGAAAGCCGAAAAAGAAATAGAAAAAGCAAGCGTTCGCTTTGGTGAAGCCTTCAATCGTGAGGAATTTGTGACTACAAATGCCAGAGTGGTCGAATATCTTTCTAAGAAAAAAGAAATCTTGGAAAGAATGGCACGTTCGCTTGAGAACGAGGATTTGGCAGACGTTAAAGCCTTAATAGAAGAATTGGAAATTGCCGATCCTGAAACCGGTTCAAGAAATTGGACCGATGTGAAGCAATTCAACTTAATGTTCGGAACAAAATTAGGAGCTTCTGCAGAAAACGCTATGGATTTATACCTTCGTCCAGAAACGGCTCAGGGTATATTTGTAAACTTCCTAAATGTGCAAAAATCAGGAAGAATGAAAATTCCTTTCGGAATTGCCCAAACTGGTAAAGCCTTTAGAAATGAAATTGTGGCAAGACAATTTATCTTCCGTATGCGTGAATTTGAACAAATGGAAATGCAATTCTTTGTGAAGCCAGGCGAAGAGATGAAATACTACGAATACTGGAAAACAACGCGTCTGAACTGGCATTTGTCTTTAGGTTTAGGAAAAGAAAATTACCGTTTCCACGACCACGAAAAATTAGCACATTATGCAAATGCTGCGGCCGATATCGAGTTTAATTTCCCATTCGGATTCAAGGAATTGGAAGGAATTCACTCTCGTACAGACTTCGATTTGAAAGCACACGAAGAATTTTCTGGAAAGAAAATGCAATATTTCGATACTGAAGAAAATAAAAACTATACGCCTTATGTAGTGGAAACTTCAGTAGGTTTAGACAGAATGTTCTTGGCAGTTTTCTCCAATTCATTGAAAGAGGAAACATTGGAAGATGGGTCTACACGAACAGTTTTGCAATTGCCATCTGTTTTAGCGCCAACAAAAGCAGCCGTTTTACCTTTAATTAAAAGAGACGGTTTGCCAGAAGTAGCCCGAAACATCATCGAAGAATTAAAGTGGGACTTCAATGTGGCTTACGATGAGAAAGATGCCGTTGGTCGTCGTTACCGTCGTCAAGATGCTTTGGGAACGCCTTTCTGTATTACAGTTGACCACCAAACTTTGGAAGATCAAACCGTAACTATCCGTCATAGAGACAGTATGAAACAGGATAGAGTTGCTATTTCTGAATTAAAAGGAATTATAGAACATGAAGTTTCGATGAAAAACTGGTTGATGAAAACCAAAGTATAATCGAAAGAGATAAAACAAAAAACGGAGACCTAAAATCTCCGTTTTTTTATGCTATAAATAAAGCTTTAAGTTCTGTCGCTTCCGATGGTTTCATCTTTCCAGCCAAAACTAAACTCAGTTGTTTTCTTCTCAAAGCAGCCTCGAAACGTTCTTTTTCCAATTCAGTTTCAGGAACAATTGGGGCTACTTCTACAGGTCTTCCGGTGTCGTCAACGGCTACAAAAGTGTAAATTGCTTCGTTTGCCTTGTTTTTATTGCCCGATTCTCTATCTTCAATCCAAACATCGATGTAAATTTCCATGGAGCTTTTAAAACTTCTGGATACTTTCGCTTCCACTGTAACAACGCTTCCCAATGGAATTGCTCTGTTGAAAGCCACGTGATTTACAGAAGCTGTAACCACAATTCTACGGGAATGCCTTCTTGCAGCGATACTTGCGGCACGGTCCATTCTGGCTAATAATTCGCCGCCAAAAAGATTGTTTAGGGGATTTGTTTCACTTGGCAAAACCAAATCGGTCAATACCGTTAAGGAGTCAGAAGGATGTTTTGGAGACATAAGTTTTTTTGGCAAAGATAAATACGTTTCAAAGAAAAATCCCGATTTGCATTGAAATTATTCAGACAAATCGGGATTAAAATTTTATAGATCTTTGATGAGCAACCAGGCTTCTTTGTTTTGTGTTTTGTGAATCTCTGCCATTGCTTTTTGCGATTCGGCGTAGGTCGAATAACTTCCGTAAAGTACCGGATACAACCCAAATTTATTCTTTTCGAGCCTTCTGGATTTGAATCCTTCCTTGCTCAGTCGTTCAAATATTCGTTGCGCATTGCTTTCTTCTCTAAAAGCTCCGGCAACAATATGATAGGAAAGTTTTTGTTCCTTAACCGTAAGTTTTACATTCGGAAGCGGACTTTCGATAAAGAAAGTAGCTTCTTGAATCTTGTCTTCTACTTCTTTCTGAACTTCGGTCTGCACTAATTTGGTTTCTTCTAAAACTCTTTCCTCATACATATTGGCACCAAAAACACCAGCAACTCCTAATCCAACCACAAAAACGGCGGCATATTTCAAATAAGAATAGCTCTTGGTTGTAGTTGTTTCGGGAATAAAAACGATTGGTTCTTTTTCTTCCAAAACCGGAACTTCTTGAACGATTTCTCTCTTCACCAAAGGCGAAACAAAAGAAGTCAACCCAAAGGCGGCCGTATGATAATTGATATGATTGGACGCTTCAAAAACCAAACTTCCCTCGTAATTCAAGGAAACCGTTCCGATGTTTTGCAACACGATACTTTGATTGTTCAAAAGCGCATTTTTCCACAACGAAACTTCTTTCTGCAAGTCTTGAACAGCAGTTTCATAGGAAGTTTTTTCCATTTGAGAAATATGGCTGGCCAAAAGCCCGTCGTTATTTTTCAAATAAGAATTAAACGAAACCAACTTTTTTGGAGGATAGAAAGCATTAGAACTTTCATCCCACTGAGCCGATTGGATTTCAGTCAAGAATGCCCCGAAACCTGGAACTGTAACGCATTGGTATCGGTATAAAAGTTGTGATATGTATTGTTCCATCTTCATAGCAACAAAGTTAGATATTAACGTAGGGTATCAAAATTTTATCAACAAATTTTATTAACAATTTCAAAAAAATGTCTTTAATTTGAAATTCAATTATTTGCCATGAACGAACAGGAATTATTTTACGTATTAGCGCTTCAAAAAGTAGAATTGGTAGGCGATATCGTTGCTAAAAAGCTCATCAATCATATTGGAAACGCTCAAGATGTTTTCAAAGCAAAGCCGTCTCAGCTATCTTCCATTGATGGAATTGGGTCTGTTCTCATTCAAAATCTCAAGAATGATCAGGTTTTTAAAAAGGCTGAAGCCGAACTGAAATTCATCACCCAGAATAATATAGACACCGCTTTTTTCAAGGATGACAATTATCCGGAAAAATTAAAACATTGCATCGATGGTCCTGTTTTGCTCTTCACTTCTGGAAACATCAATCTTGCGAACAGAAAAATCATCAGTATTGTTGGAACACGACAAATCACACCCCAAGGAACAGAATTCTGCAAGAAGCTGATAGCCGATTTGGCACCGCTGGATCCAATTATTGTCAGTGGTTTTGCCTACGGAGTTGATATTGTGGCCCATCAAGCCGCGATGGAAAATAACCTCCAAACAATTGGTGTTGTTGCCCATGGTTTGAATCAAATTTATCCAAGTGCACATAAAAAATATGTAGCCAAGATGGAAGAAAATGGAGGTTTCATTACCGAGTTTTGGAGTTCGTCCAATCCCGATAAGGAAAATTTTGTCCGAAGAAACCGCATCGTTGCTGGAATGTCTGAAGCTACGATTGTCATTGAATCTGCCGATAAAGGAGGTTCTCTCATCACCGCCAATATGGCCAATGATTACAACCGCGATGTGTTTGCCGTTCCGGGAAGAACTACTGATAAATACAGTCAGGGTTGCAATAATTTAATCAAAACCCAAAAGGCAAATTTACTTACTTCGGCCGCCGATTTAATTTATATTTTGAATTGGGATATTGAGGAAAAACCGAAAGTAATCCAAAAACAACTCTTTGTTTCGTTGAATGATGAAGAACAAAAAGTGTACGATTTCCTTCAACAAAACGGTAAAGAATTGATGGACATCATTGCTTTGCGTTGCGACTTTCCAATCTTTAAAATCTCAGGGATTTTATTGAATATGGAATTGAAAGGAGTTATTAGGCCTTTGCCGGGGAAGTTGTTCGAAGCGATTTAATTTAACCATATAAGGCATATAAGAACATTGAAGCCAAAATTTTATGGACTTAGATGTCTTATATGGTAAAAAAATTATGCTTTAAATCCCAATTTCTCCCGAACCCTGCTCAAAACACCATCTGCAATGGCTCCGGCTTTCGTGGCGCCAATTTCCAATGTTTTTTCAAGTTCGTCGAGATTGTTCATGTAGTAGTTGTACCTTTCTCTTTCGACTTTGAATTTCTCAGTAATCAATTCAAAAAGCGCCTGCTTCGCATGGCCCCAACCAAAATCACGGTTCACATTTTTATATTTCTCCAGCATTTCCAGCTGTTGTTCTTCAGTAGCAAGCAGTTTAAAGATTGTAAAAATCTTGCACGTTTCTGCATCTTTAGGCTCTTCCAATGGCGTGCTGTCCGTTTCAATAGACATTACCTGCTTGCGCAAAGCCTTGTCATCCAAGAAAATATTGATGATGTTATTAGCCGATTTGCTCATTTTTCCGCCGTTTGTTCCTGGAACGAGCATCGTGTTTTCGGCTGTAATTGCCTCAGGTAATACAAACGTTTCGCCCATCTGGTTGTTGAAACGCGAAGCTACATCACGCGTAATCTCCAAATGCTGCAATTGGTCTTTTCCAACAGGAACAAATTCTGCATCATATAATAGGATATCAGCAGCCATCAGCATCGGATAGGTAAACAAACCAGCATTTACATCCGAAAGTCTGTCGGCTTTGTCCTTGAAGGAATGTGCCAATGTCAAGCGCTGAAACGGAAAGAAACAACTTAAATACCATGACAATTCTGCCGTTTGAGCAACATCCGATTGGCGGTAAAAAATAACTTTATTGATGTCAACTCCACAGGCAAGCCAAGTCGCAGCAGTACTGTATGTGTTTTCTCTTAAAGTCTTTGCGTCTTTGATTTGCGTAATAGAATGCAAATCTGCAATAAAAAGAAACGTTTGGTGTGCCGGATTTTTTGATAATTCAATAGCCGGAAGAATTGCTCCCAATAGGTTTCCCAAATGTGGAGTTCCCGTGCTTTGAATGCCTGTTAGTATTTTTGCCATTGTAAATTTAATTTTCGCAAAGGTAAAGGTTTTGTCAAAAAGTAAAGATTGAATTCTTACATTTGGGAGGCAAAAGATTAAAAAGTGCCTTCAGGTTGTTTTCTACTCCCGATAGTCCCGAAGTTTCGGGAGGCGTCCTCGGCGCTTTTTCAGCGGAGAGATAGAGGCGAAAGCGGGAATATGATAAAAAGAAAGCCTAATATTGGGTTCTAAATAAAAAGAATAGAGATGCGGGTTATTAAAATTATTTTTTGGATAGTTTGGCGGATTTGGTTTTACATCATGATGGGACTTCCGATTATCATTATGTTTCCGTTTCTACTGATATCGATTCTGAAAGAGAAATGGTATCCGTATTTTTTTGTGATGGCAAGAATTTGGGCCAAATGCATCTTATACGGCACTGGATTCTATTATAAAGTAGAGCGCGAAGAGGTTTTGCCTGCTGGAAAGAGTTATATGTTTGTGGCCAATCATACTTCGATGACCGATATAATGCTGATGCTTGCCGTAGTTCGTCATCCATTTGTTTTTGTGGGGAAAAAGGAACTGTCGAAGATTCCGCTTTTTGGTTTTTTCTACAAAAGAACGTGTATTTTGGTGGACAGAAGCAGCTCAAAAAGCAGGATGGCCGTTTTCGAAAGAGCCCAAAAAAGATTAAATCAGGGTTTGAGTGTCTGTATTTTTCCCGAAGGCGGAGTGCCAGACGACGAAAGTATCTTGCTTGATGAATTCAAGGATGGAGCTTTCCGCCTAGCAATCGAACATCAAATACCTATTGTTCCGCTGACTTTTGCCGATAATAAAGAGCGTTTTTCATATACTTTTTTAAGCGGTAGCCCTGGATTAATGCGAGTGAAAGTGCACAGTGCAATTCCGACAGAGGGCAAAACTTTAAATGATAAGAAGGAAGTTAAAGATGCTGTTCGAACGGTAATTTATCATCAGCTTTTGAAGTTTGGTAAAGAATAAGTGAGCATAAGGGTAAATTTTTAGGTTTAAATAAATAATTCACAATAATAAAGGTCAAAAAATTAAATTTTACGATATTTGTAACTATGAATAAAGGCTGGACAGGATTGTTACCACATTTAAAGTTTCTCATTAAAAGAAACCCAGAATGAATTTGATTTTTTAATTGGATTATTAAAATTTGAAATTCATTTTCAAATCATTTTATTAAATTTTCAAATTAAAAAAGTATGCCAATATATCATAAACTGGGTAATTTCCCCCAAAAGAGACATACGCAGTTCGAAAAGCCAAACGGTGGTTTATACTACGAACAGCTTTTTGGAACCGAAGGATTTCACGGACATTCGTCCTTACTGTATCATGTTCACAGGCCAACTCAGGTTAAGGAAATTTTAGCTTCGCACGATGTGGAGCCAAAAATTGCCATCGGAAAAAACATAAAATCACTTTTGCTAAAAGGTTTTGAATTGCAACCTGCTGATGATTTTTTAGAAAGTAGAAAAGCAATGTTGGTAAACAGAGATTGTACCATCGGTCTTGCAGCTCCAAAAAAGTCATTACGCAATTATTTTTATAAAAACGCCGATGCTGATGAGATGATTTTCATCCACAAAGGTACTGGAACGCTCCGTACGATGATGGGGAATATTCCTTTTGAATACGGCGATTATTTGATCGTTCCAAGAGGAATCATTTATCAAATTGATTTTGATACGGAAGACAACAGATTGTTTTATGTAGAGTCTTTCGCGCCATTCTATACTCCAAAAAGGTATAAAAACGAATCTGGGCAGCATTTAGAACATTCTCCTTTCTGTGAAAGGGATTTCAAATTGCCAACTGAGCTCGAAACGTATGATGAAAAAGGTGATTTCCTTATCAAAATAAAAAA
>NZ_JBMGQS010000018.1:0-76779 GCF_049060005.1 Flavobacterium sp. PLA-1-15
ACTCGATAGCTCAGTCGGTAGAGCACATCACTTTTAATGATGGGGTCCTGGGTTCGAGCCCCAGTCGGGTCACAAAATGACCAGTCATTTACAACATTTTCTTGAACGCATTGACTCGATAGCTCAGTCGGTAGAGCACATCACTTTTAATGATGGGGTCCTGGGTTCGAGCCCCAGTCGGGTCACAAAAGTTATTTGCTGCGGTAAATAACTTTTTTTGTTTTGGGCCAAGTGGAGAAACGGTAGACTCGCCATCTTGAGGGGGTGGTGCTCGTAAGGGCGTGAGGGTTCAAATCCCTCCTTGGTCACTACAAAAAAATCCTAACGAAAGTTAGGATTTTTTTATGCTCTTTATTTTCAAATTAGTTATTATAAATGATGCTACCATTCGTTCGGAGATTAGTTTCTCCTAAAAGAATTTTAGCGCCTTTAGGAAGCTTTATTTGAGTTGATTTGCCAAAGTTGACAATTACCGTAATACTTTCGCCTTCGAAGCTTCTGGTGTACAGAATGTGATTGTCTTTATATTCCAACCTATCGTATTTTCCATATTGCAAAACTTTCTCTCTATTTCGCAAAGCAATCAATTCTTTGTACTTGTAAAATATTGAATTTTTATTCTTTTTTAAAACTTCAACATTGTTTTCCTTGTAATCGGGACTGACTTTTATCCACGATTTTTCGGTAGAAAATCCGGCCAATTTACTTGTATTCCATTGCATCGGACTGCGGGATTTATCGCGGTTGCTTTTATTTCCTTCCAATAATGCTTCTTCGGGAGTTTTTCCTTTTTGCAAGGCCAATTGATAATGCGTTTTTCCTTGAATGTCTGCTATTTCCTCGAAACTATCAGCAATGATATTGTGCATCCCGATTTCTTCGCCATAATACACAAACGGAACTCCTTTTGCCGTAAAAATCAATGTCGCTAAAGCCGAAGCTTTTTCGGTGTTTCCATCCGCCAATCTATCCATCATTCGAGGCATGTCATGGCTTCCGAAGAACAACGTTGGGTAATTGCTCATCTCTTTTTCCATGCTTTGCAATTCATTGAAAATTCTTTGGGCTGAAAAAGTTGGAATACTTCCGAAGTTAAAATTAAAGACTACATCCAATAATTCTTCCGACTGGTATTGCTTCAGGACTTCAATCTTATCACTGCCAATTTCTCCCACGATAAAACGGTTTGGATAAGCGTTGACTGTTGATTTTATCATCTTCATTGCTTCTTTCACCCCTGATTGATCGATGTCGTATAGATGTTGTTGATTTCCATCCTTCATCGGATTATCGGCTAGAATTCCATCGGTAGTTAGAAAATTGATAACATCGAGACGAAAACCATCCACGCCAGCATCCAACCAAAATTGAAGTATTTTTTGAACCTCATCCACTACTTTTGGATTCGACCAATTGAGGTCGGCCATTCTTATATCGAATTTATGATAGTAATATTGATTGGTTGTCGTGTCCAGTTCCCATGCCGTTCCGCCAAAAAAAGATTCCCAATTGTTGGGCTTGTCTTTCCAGATGTAATAATCGCGATACGGATTGTCCTTGGATTTTTTTGCTTCTTGGAACCATTTGGAATCGGTGGAAGTATGATTCAAAACCAAATCCATGATGACTTTGATGTCTCTTTTATGGGCTTCTTTTAAGAAATTATCAAAATCTTGCTTGCTTCCATAAGTTGGGTCAATCTCATAATAATCAGCCACATCATAACCGTTGTCTACTTTTGGAGATTTGAGAAATGGTGTCAGCCAAATCCCTTTGATACCTAAATCTTGGAGATAATCTAGCTTGCTTGTGATGCCTTTAAAATCGCCATAGCCGTCGTCATTGCTATCTGCATAACTCGGCATATAAATTTGATAAAAAACGGTTTCTTTCCACCATTTTTTTGAATTTTCGGCCTCTTGGGCTTTTGCGAAAAAACTAAAAATCAAACAGAAAGAAACCGCTGTATTTTTAAATAATCTAGTCAGAATATTTATTTTTTAGGTTGAATATTATAATCCACTACAATATCATTCACGAGCATCTTTGTGCCTGAATGAGAAATTTTTCCTTTGGCAGGAACCATCACAATAACTGCCGAAGTTTTTCCGTTCAATTTTATCTTAGACGAAGAAGAAACATTTTTCGCCAAGAATTTTCCTGAAACCGTATCGTATAAATCTACTTTTTTACCTTTTTCGACATTAACTGTTACCGTATGGTTTTCGTTAAATGGGTTGTAATACAGATAAGATGGATAGGCTTTGTCGTTGAAGAAATCGGTTGCCAATAAATCCAATTGAAGGATTCCCTCAACATTTGTTTTCTTGATGATACTTCCGAAAATCCCCACGTGTCCGCTTCCGTAAACACTCAATTGTGACTCTTTTGGATTTTTCCCGGGAACCCAAAGCGGTCCATCGCCTTGCGCTACTGGTGCTGGAATATTTTCATTTTCAGGATAAAGCGATTTTTTGATGATTCCCTCATAAGCAATTACATTTTTTCCAACATGTGCCAATTCTGGAATTGTTTCGTGCTCATCTGGCATGTGTTCCGGATAGAAGAATTTTGAAGCATTTGCGGCATTCAGCATCCATTTACCAATGGCATTCGCATACGATTGGTCGTAGCGAACCATAGGTACCAAAGGCCAAGCAGCATCATAGGTATTCATTAAAAAACCGTATCCCCCGTTGTGAACCGTACTTCCTACTGTTCCCGAAATATCATATCCATTCCAATTTCCTACCAAGAATCCCCAGCCTTCACGACAGATTGCAGTTCCATCAAAGGTCCAATCTAACATTTTGGCTGTGTCGTATTTTTTTCCTTCTTCCGCATTAATTCTTGCAGATAAATACGCTCCGAAAGGCATCAACAATTCATACGTTGGATTTATTGGCTGTGCTTCCAAAGCCGAAAGTGCCGAAAGCGCTCCTTTTAAATATTTTTGATCTCCGAATTTTTTATAGGCGGAATATAAAATCCAAGCATGACCTGCAGCTGTATCGGGTTGCGTACAAATATTGTTGGTCATCGGTGTCATTTTCGCATAATCGAAATATGAATAATTGTAATTTCCTTTTAAAATAACATCGGCCTCGTAGAATTTATCGGCAATCTTTCGAGCCATTTCCTCAAATCCTGGTTCGTTCGGATATAAATCATAAACGGCATAAAACAATAAATTTGGATAAACGTCGTACCACCAATCACGTCCGTATCCGCCACCCAATAAAGCAACTTCTGGACACGTATTGTTCATCATGATATCCCAACCCGTTTCGCTGTTGAAATAGTTTTTCAGCATTGCAACATAATTGCGATTGTCTTGATTTGTTTTGTCAATTCCAACCAAACTCGCACCTAAAGTCGCGCCCATTGTTGCCAATGATTCATGAAACATTCCTTTATTGGCTTCGCCTTGACGGACATCCCCCATGGCTGTGTATAACCCAACAACATCCTGAGGATAATTTTTCTGACTTTTATCAATCCAAACCAACGGCCAGAATTTTCCTTTTGCATCGAAATCAAAAACAACCTCATCAAAATCTTTTGTAAGTTTGTTATAATCGATGATTCCGAAAGGTTTTGGCACATCTGCCATCAAATCGACTCTTGGAATCGACTGTTGTTTTACCTGAGCTTCAACATGCAGATTTAAGAGCAGAAAACAAATTATTGTGGCTTTAAAATAAGTATTCATTCGTAGGTATTTTTAAATTTAGGTAATATTGTTGGCCGTTTCTTCCAACGCTTTTGGATTTATTTCTTCTTCCTCTTCTGGTGCTAATTTATTTCCTTGGGCAATAATTTTCTTACTTATAAAGATAGAGCAAAGTTGCAACAAGGCAATGATTCCAACGGCATAACGCAACGCTACATTTTCGGATACGGCAAAATACAGCACTAAAAATGTTCCAGCTCCAAGTAATCTTCCTAGATATAATCCCGCTTCGTGATTTAGAATATAAGTAAATTCTCCTCTTTTTTCAATTTTAGAAACGATATCGATGACCCTTAATTGAATTGGATAATAAGCCAAATCCATCAGCGGTTTCGCAATCAATAAAAGCAATAAGAATACAATTACACCCATTTCATTGAACAACGCGGCATTGAAACAAGCTCCAATTGCAAAAAGAATAAGTCCGGCTGAAAACGTCTTGATTCGATCTTCGGGTTTAGAAAAACGTCCGATAAAATAAATAATGATTGCAGCAAGAATCGCTCCGATAGACTGTGCTTTTCCAAGTGCACCTTCTTCACCTAAAAGTTTAAAGATCAGCATTGCTGGAGCGGTTACCAAAAATCCTTGTGCCAAACCTTTAAACATCGCCAAGGTCAATAATTTGTTCCAAAGCGGATGAAACTTGAAGAAGATGTACTTCTTTTGGATTGGATTTTGAAATTTCCCTCTGAAACATACGACTGAAGCCAAAATAGTAATCACAAATACAACTCCTGTTATCACTTCATAAGCTCCATGTTTTGAATCGGCACCCGTTTTAGACTGGATGAACCAGCCGATTGTTGCAGGAATTACGATGGCAATAATGGTGTAAAAAAACGTTTCCAGACCATAATAATAGTTTCGGTTATAGTCGTTTGTAATGGAAAGTACAAGGTAATCTCTGTTGGACCAATACAGCCCAAACGAAAGTCCCATGGTAATTCCCGCTACTCCGATTCCAAGCAAATCCAAGTCTTTTAAGGACATCATTATAATCATCGAAACACCGCTAAGCATCATTCCAATGGAATATAATTTTCTGATGTTGAAATATTTCAGAAGCAATCCGTTCAACAAAAAGGTAAGCGGAATTCCGGTATAGATGGCCAATTGATAGATTACAACTTTTGAAGTGTCATCCGAATTTCGCATAATGTAAGCCGCCACAAAAATATCGATAACGGGTTGCACAAGGGCGTACACCAGATTGGTTAAAACCAATATCTTAAAATTATGGCTCTGACTTTTAAAATGGTCAAATTCTAATGTAAGTTTTTTTAGCATTAGCTTTATTTTAAAAGTGAAATTATTTCGTTGATAGAAAATTTTGCACCGCAAACAAATTCATCCGAAGCTCCATAATAGATCGTTACAGTATCTCCGTCAGGTTCTACAACGTGACCGTTTGTGAACACGACATTTCCGAAGAAACCGCTTATTTCATATTCCGCTGTTGGAACCATAATCGGCTCTTCCGTTCTTGCTAAAACTTTGGTAGGATCATTTAAATCCAATAAAAAAGCACCCAAACAATATTGGTGATTTTCGTTGGCACCGTGGTAGATTTCCAACCACCCTTTATCGGTTTTTATTGGAGCTGCTCCAGCACCAACTCGTTTTGAATCCCATAAACCTTTTCGAGTTCTGACGATACAATGGTGGTTTCCCCAATGGATTCCATCAGGAGAGGAAGCAATCCAGATATAATTTCCTCCAATATCCACACTACTCGGGCGATGCAACGCATAAAAAAGTCCGTTTATTTTTTCTTCGAAAATCGCACAATCCTTGTTATGAGCAGGAAGAATCATTCCGTGCTTTTCGAAATACTTCCAATCGGTTGTGGTTCGCAAACCTACTCCTACTCCATTATCGGATACAGATGTAAACGTCAGGTAGTATTTTCCTTCGATCAATGCTACACGACAATCTTCGATTCCGAAAGCTTCCAGAATTCCTTCTCCAACCAATGACGGATAATCTTCAGGCTCGTAGAATTTGATTCCATCATCACTGCATAACAATCGAAGATGCGACAATGTGGTTAAATAGTCGGTTCCTTTATAATTAATAACCCTTGCATCGGTTGCAACCAATTCTGGGTCGTCTTTTTTAATTTCGATGATATTTATTCCTCCGGTTTCCGTAAGAATTGGAAAAGAAATGATAGCATCATTTTGTTTTGGGCGTTCTGCAACTCTCACAATCAGCCACTTTTTTCCTTTAAATTGAAAAACACCAGGATTAAGCAAACAAGTAATTTCCAAACCTTCGGTACTGGCTGGAATATCGTTGGGAGATAGCAATGGGTTCTCTACAAAGCGTTTTGCGATGTCTTTCATATTCGGTATGGTATTGTAATTTATAAGAAAGGTTGACCCGGAACTAACTGACTCAAACTAACTCTGAGCCAACCTTTTTCTTTATGTTTTAGTAGTCGTTTTGCGTCAACGTTCCAGCTGAAGCATCAATTTCTGATTGTGGAATTGGGTACAACATGTGCTTGTCTTGGAAATTTTTTCCATGAGCTGTCATGACTTGCTTGGCTATTCCCCATCTTTTCAGATCGAGCATTCTTTGGTTTTCAAAACCAAGTTCGACCCTTCTTTCAGAAATCAACCATCCTTTTATTGTTGCGGGATCAGTTGAAGCTGGTCTGTTAGGCAAAGTTCCCGCTGGTGGAACAACTCCAGCCGCATCAGGTGTATTTCTTGCTCTAGTTCTAATTTCATTGATTAAACCAACTGCTCCTGTATAATCACCCGTTTCAAGAAGTGCTTCTGCCTTCCATAACAGCGCATCTGCATAGCGAATGTAAATTTTGTTATTTGGAGCATCATCGTTTCCTTTGTTGGCACCGTTAAGGCTTCCCAGCATTTTGTTTACATTTTGATCGGCAACGTTTACGGTTAGTGACTTTCTTGGATCATTTGGTTCAAATGCATTCAGGAAATCCTGGCTAGGAGCAAAAAATCCCCAACCTAGTGGTGCACAAATACCGTTACCTCTTCTTGGAACTGCATTGGTTTGATGATCGAAAGCAAATATAACTTCGTTATCAGTGAATTCAGTTCTGAAACTGTCAAAATAATGTGTATTCAAACTGAAACCTAATCCTGCCAATTCGTCAACCAAAGGTGGAACTGCACTCCAATTTTTAGTGTATAGTTGCGATTTTGCCAAAAGTGCAATAACGGCACCTTTCGAAACTCTCCATTTTTCGTTTTCAGAAGAGTATTTTGTGTTTGGCAATAAATCTTTGGCTAGAGTTAAATCGGATTTTATTTGATCCCAAACCAAATCTTTATTTGCTCTTACAGAAACATCAAATGCTTCTCCTAAACTTTCAACTGGTTTTAAAAGTAAAGGCACATCTCCGAAATTTGTTACCAAAGAAAAATAATAATACGAACGTAAGAAATATGCTTCTCCTAATAATTGGTTTTTCCTTGCTTCTGTAATTCCAGTAAGTTCTTCCACGTCTGACAATAATAAAGATGCCATTACCAGATTAAGACGGTTTATTCCTTCATAATTATATTTCCATAGTCCATTCGGACCACCATTTGTAGATGTAAATGTAAAATTATTAATTTCATCAATCCATGGCTGATCTCCGTCCGAGATCCATTTCTTCTCCATATCATCAGAAGCAATATCTTGCATAATGTAATCATTTTGGAAAACCAGACCCCCATCCCAATTCCAATTTCCAAGTATATTTAGTCTATTTGAAAGTAATTCATAAGACGATATAATAGAACTTTCCATTACTTCATTTGTAAGTAATCCACCTTTCGTAGCTAATCCTGTAGTTTCAGTATCCAAGTCATCTTCACATCCTACAAATGCTATAAAACATGCCAGTAATCCGATTTTAAATATATTTTTCATGTTTATCTTTTTAAATTTTAAAGCTTAACTCTTACCCCGAAAATAACCGAAGCTGATTGAGGGTAAGTTCCTTGATCAATTAACGAAGTAGATTCCGGATCTAAACCTGTATAATCCGTGAATGTCAATAGATTTTGTCCCGAAGCGTATACTCTCATAGAATTTATTCCTGGAATTGAATTATTGAAGGTGTAACCAATTTCAATATTTTTTAATCTTAAATAAGAAGCATCTTCGACAAAAGCACTTGAAACTTTGCTTCCGCCATTATCGTTGAAAGTTACACGAGGTTGTGTGTTACTTGTTCCTTCACCATTCCAGCTATTTAAAACATCCGTAGTAGAATTGAATGGACGGCTATCAAAATTTAGTATCTGTTTCAAATCGTTATAGCGTTCTACACCGTCAACTCCTTGCAATAAGAATGAAAAATCAAAATTCTTGTACTGACAATTGAATGCAAAACCATAGGTTAATTTTGGAATTGAACTTCCTATGTAGGTCCTGTCATCCGCATTGATTTCTCCATCACCATTGATATCTTTAAATTTCATGTCTCCAGGTTGCACATTTCCTTGGTTTGTAAATAAATGTGAACTAACTTCTTCTGCATTCTGATAAATGCCCTCAAATTGATAACCATAATAAGAGTTTATTGGCTGCCCAACTTCGGTTCTTGTGCGTGAAACACCATTATCCAGATAAGGTACATTTCTATTTAGTTTGGTAACTTCATTCGTTAAAGTTGCCAAATTTGCATTAACACCATACTTAAATTCACGATCATTATTTTGTAAATTCAACCCAAATTCAAAACCTTTATTACTAACAGATGCTGAATTAACACTTGTAGGTGCGAAATTTCCAACAGTCCCAGGAGGTGTAACACTTAGCATTACATCATCTGTTATTTTTGAAAAATAATCTAGCGTAAAATTTAACTTGCTATCTATAATTCCTAAATCAAGCCCAAAGTTTGTTTGCGTTGTTGTTTCCCATTTTATATCAGGATTTCCAATTCTTATCAAATGAGGTGTATCACCTATTGAGTACAAATTATACCATTGATGGTCTGGAATTTCTTGATTTCCGGATTGTCCCCAACTTGCTCTTAATTTAAGATTTGACAACCATTCTGTTTTTTCAAGAAAAGATTCTCTTGAAACAATCCAACCTGCAGAAACGGATGGAAAATAAGCCCATCTATTATTTGGTCCAAATCTTGATGAAGCATCTGAACGTAAGCTAGCTGAAGCAAAATATTTATTATCATAACCATAATTTGCAGAAGCAAAATACGATTGTAATGTCCAGCTGGTTGCTGCTCCAGAACTCCATACGTCCAGAGAAGTATTTCCATAATCCAAATATTGGAATTCTGGATTGCTGTTTATATAGTTATTCCTACTTCCTCCAATTGCTGCAGCTTTATTGCTGATATTTTCCATTCCCAATAAAAGGTTTAGACTATGAACGTCATTAATTGTCTTTACATAGTTCAAAGTATTACTCAAAGTAAAAGTCATATCCTGTCCTCTATTTTCGTTTAGGCTATTAGGTCTATTATTTCTACCCATTCCGTAATATTGGTTGGAAACATCACTTATATTTGCATCTCCATAATTTTCTGCAAAATTTTTATTGTGAGAAAATTTAATATCTGCCCCAAAATTACTTCTGAATTTAAGCGATTTATCTTTCAAAAGAGCATATTCCGCATATACATTTCCAAATGCTTGAAATGTGTTTCTCTTGTCATTTGTAAAATGAACGATAGCCAGTGGATTAGAAGAATATTCGTAATTTTTGCTCCATCCGTCATTTGGCCCTGTATAAAATGGCAAATCTGTGTATGGATTTCCTTCTGAATAAGTAGGATCATTAACATCTTTAAAAACACTTAAAACTGGCGGACGTATCAATGCATGGCGTATAACTCCCGGAGCATCTCCACTAGATGATAATTTATCCTGTGTTATATAATTCAGTTGCATATTGGTTCCTACTGAGAAACGATCAGTGACATTCGTGTTAATATTTGTTCTAAAATTAACACGTCTATATCGATCATTATCTTCTGTTACGATACCGTCAATACCATAATATCCTCCAGAAATAAGATACTGTGTCTTTTCTGTGGCTCCACTTACAGATAATTGGAAATTTTTGGAAATACCAGTTGTAAACAATTCATCTAACCAATTGGTATTAGCTAAATCAGTTCTGGTTCTTCTATCTAGAGCATATGGACTTTCTGCAGCTTCACTATTACCTATAGTGTTATGCCAAGCCCGATCCTTAATCTCTAAATATTGACTACTGTTCAACATTTTAGGAAGATTTACGGCAAAATGAACCCCAGTAAACATATCGGCATCAATGCTGGTTTTGCCTACTACACCTTTTTTTGTCGTAATAACCACAACACCACCAGCTGCTCTGGATCCATAGATTGCTGTTGAAGAAGCGTCCTTAAGTACTGTCATCGTTTTCACATCTGACTGAGTAAGAAATGATATATCCCTTGTTGGAACACCATCAACTATATATAACGCTTCATTATTTCCTAGAGTCCCTTCTCCACGAATACGCAACTTAATACCATCTCCAGGTGCTCCAGTATTTGCCGCAACAAAAACACCCGCTACCTGACCCTGTAAGGCTTGAGCAACATCTGCGATTCTTGTCTTTGATAAATTTTCCATATTAACCTCTGATACAGCTCCAGAAATGGAATTCCTTCTCTGACCTACATATCCAGTAACAACCACTTCATCTAAAGCTTGGGAATCTTCTGTTAAAGCCACATTCAAAGTAGCACCTGTAGCAACTTCCTCTTTTGTAACATATCCAATATATGTAAAAACCAATGTAGAACCAGGTGCAACATTATTGATAGAATACTTTCCATCAAAATCTGTAGCTGTACCATTTGTGGTTCCTTTTACACTAACGTTTACCATCGGTAATGGACCGTTTGCATCAGTTACCGTTCCGCTAACTGTTTGTGCATACATAACACTTCCAGTCAATATTGTCCATATCAGAACAAGATTGTAAATAATTTTGTTTTTCATACCAATAATGCTGATTTGTTAATAATGTGTAACTTTTTTTTCATGTTAATAAAATTTGGTTGAGTTTAATTGTGATAATCATTTTTATGACCTTAAAATGATTTCATAAATTTAAGTTAAGGGTATAAAAAAGAGTGTACACTATTTCTTCAAAAGTGTACACTATAACGATATAGTTGATTTTCAGTTATTTGAAAAAGAAGAATTTTTTGTTTTGTATTGCAACTGATAATTCTTTGGAGTCGTGTTGTATACCTTTTTAAACTCCCTGTAAAAGTAGGAACGGTTGTTGAATCCCGATGCATAGCACACTTCCGACACTGTCAATTGGTTTCTGCGTAAAAGTTCGGCCGAATGTTTCAAGCGGATCGTTCGAATCAAATCACCTGGAGAAAGCCCAAAAATTTCCTTCGTTTTTCGATACAATTGCGAGGTACTTATCCCTAAAGTTTGTTCAATGAATGAACTTTGGAGCTTTTCGCTGTCGATATTTTTACGAATCAAATCAATAACTTGCTTTATAAATGTCTTTTCTTCGTTGTTAATTGGAACATCCGATAATGTTCCAACCACGGCATCTTGAGTAAAATGTTGTAAGATCAACGCTTTTTCTTCCAATAATTTTTGAATTCTTATCAATAAATGATCGGGATAAAATGGTTTTGGAATATACGAATTGGCGCCACTTTCCAATCCTTCTATCCTGTGGATGACCGAATCTTTGGCGGTAAGCATGATAAACGGAATGTGGCAGGTTCGTAAATCGGTTTTTACTTTTTTACAGAGTTCAACTCCATCCATCAAAGGCATCATCACATCACTGATAATAATATCCGGAAGTTCTTTCTCAATTAGCTCTAAAGCTTCAACACCGTTATAAGCCGTGATGATTTTATATTTGTCAGCCAACAAATCATTTAGGAATAAATGTATTTCCTTTTCATCCTCCACAATCAGCACCTTTTTTTGATTGTTTTCAACCTTATCCAATGCTGAAATCTTATCGGGAATACCATCCGCTTTCTCGATGGTTTCTTCCAAAATATTTTTAAGGTGATGCGAAATCAAGACCGGAGCATTTTCCGGATCAATTTCCTTTTCAGTAAAAGCCGATTTTTCGCATGGAATCAGAATTGTAAAGGTCGTTTGCTCGTTCGGAATACTCGAAACCAATATTTCACCCCGTAAAACCGTAACCAGCTTCTTGATGTACGCTAATCCAATTCCTGTTCGAAACATTTCTGTATCGGAGGTTTGATTGGTATCCGACAGGAAAAAACGGTCGAACAGCGAATCTAATTTTTCTTTTGGAATGCCTTTTCCCGAATTGGTAATGGTGATGTTTAGCGTTTTGACGCTTTTATCCTCAATTTTAAATGAAAGATTGATGGTTCCATTTGATGGTGTATATTTGAACGCATTCGACATCAAATTGAAAACAATCTTTTCCAATTTATCCTTATCAAACCAACCTTCTAAAGTGGACGGAACTTCTACATGGTACTCGATTTTTTTATCCAAAGCCCAATCATCGAACAATTCTGCTATTTGTTCCACTAGATTTACTAGGTCAAATTTCTTTACGGTATTTTCCAGATAATCGTATTCTGCCTTTCTAAACTCAAGCAATTGCTGGGTCAGAAACAACAATCTCGAAGAATTTCTCTGAATCATATGGATGAATTTCTGATTCTTTTCATTCAAATTTGTGGTTTCCGATAATTTCTGAATCGGACCAACAATCAACGTCAAAGGCGTCAAAAATTCGTGGGCAATATTCGTAAAGAAAGTCAATCTGTTTTCGTGCAACTCTTCTTCATTCTGTCGGATAAGGATATTTTGCTTCAGCGATTGACGTTTCAGATAATAGCTTCTTACAAATAATATAAAAGATGCCAGAAGCACCAAATAAATTGCAATGGCTACATTTGATTGCCAAAAAACAGGCTTAATGCGGATATCAATCGCTTGAACAGGCTCGCTCCAAACACCGTCACTGTTCGTCCATTTCAACCACAAAGAATAATTTCCTCGGGGAACATTCGTAAAAGAGATGATTTTACGATTATCGATATTATTCCAATCCTTATCAAATCCTTCCAATTGATAGGCATATTGACATTTTTCGTTATTGATATAGGTCAACGAAGCCAATTGAATGTCAAAAAAATTCTGGTTGTGTTTCAAAACTATCGACGGATAGGTTTTTGAATCAGGCGAAATAACCAAACCTTGATAATAAGGCGTAGCCTGGTTTTGCCCGCTGATTTTATCAATCAAAAGATCCGGAACAACATTCGATTCTTTGATTTTTTGAGGCAGAAAATAATTAAAACCCTTGATGCCACCCATAAAGATATAATCCGATTTTGGATCTTTGTAAAAAGCTCCATCCGCAAATTCATTGTTCTGCAGACCTTCATTTTTGGTGTAATTGATGAATTTTTCGGGATTGATGCTGAAATTTGACAATCCGAAATTCGTACTAATCCACAGGTTTGATTTCTTGTCCGAAACAATTCCATGAATGGTATTATTAGGCAAACCTTCTTTAGTTGTGTAAGTTTTAAAGATGGCTTTCCCATCGCTTTTCAATTCCTGCAGGACGTTCAAACCGAAGCTGGTTCCTATCCAAAGTTTATTATTCGCATCGGTAACCAAACACAAAATATCATTATTGGAAAGGCTTTCCGAATCATTGGTTCTATTTTTATAAGTTTGAAACTTTCCCGATTGCTTGTCAAAAAGATTCAATCCTCCCAACCGCGTTCCAATCCAAAGCTGGTTGTCGTTTCTAGGAACAATCGAAAAAATGATGTTACTGCTCAACGAATTTTCCCCTTTATTTCCAGCTAAATACCTTTGAAAATCCGTCACTTTCAGTTTTGAACCCAAACGGTCAATTTTGCATCGAATCATTCCGTAACCATTTGTTCCCAGCCAGATAAAGCCCTTTTTATCCTGATGGATGGCATAAATGGACTTGAAATAATCCACTTTTTCACTGCCATCAATTTCCCGCCAACTGATTAGTTTTGATTGTTCATTATCGTAAACCGTAATGCCATCGCCGTCTGTTCCTATAAATACAAGATTATCTTGACCTTCCGCCAAAGCAAAAACCGCATTGTTCAGGATGCTGTTGCTTTCATTGAAGTTCTGATAATTTAACGATTTTTCTGGATTCAGATAAAAATCCGAAGAAAACCGAAATAAACCTTTCCCTTTTGTTCCAACCCAAAACGATTTTCCACCCACTTCCAGAAAAGAACGAACAATACCGCCATCCAATTCCGGCATTTGAGCCTTTGAAATCAAGTTGAACGATTTTTTAAGCGGATACATTTTAAAAACGCCATCCCCATCGGTTCCGGTCCAGATGATATTTTCACTTCCTTGAACAAGAGTTGTAATCTTTTGATTTTTGAGGTATTTCGACCAAGGTTTGATTACAGGATTACCTTCAAAATCAACAATCGAATAACCTGATTTTCCCGATAAAACCAATCCTTCAGGAATATGTCCGATTATATTTTCAATATTTTTTTGAGGAAATTTATTTTTCCTTTTGAAATTGGAATGATAAAGTTCAACTTCTCCAGTAGTAACGACGGTGCAAATATCTCGATTGGGAAGAAAATCAAATGTTTTAATATTCTTCGCAAGCAATGCTGATTTTGAAATTATCTTTTTGCCGTTTTGGGTTGAAATAGTTGTCGAATGAAGTTCGTTATTATCGAATAAAACCAATAGTTGACCAGTTGCTGAGAACTCCATTTTACGAACCGTATTCGATGAAAAAATTTTGCTTTCCATTGACTGAAAATCGTTCCCATCAAAATAGCCGATTCCCCAATCTTTTACCGCACAAAATACTTGCTTGGAAGCATCCAGAGCCATATTAAATTCGGATTCCGATAAAGGTGGCTTGTTTTTTCTGGAAAAGTAAAAATGCTCGAAAGCATCTGTTTTTTTATTGTATCGGTTGATGCCGTGCATGGTTAATACCCAAATTTGGCCTTCGTTATCTTCGCCAACTTTAAGAATAACCTGATTGCTCAGAGAACTTTCATTGTCTTCTTCCGACCTGAAAATTTTAAAACTGTTTCCGTCGTAGCGATTCAATCCGTCCCAAGTTCCTATCCAAAGTAGGTTCTGAGAATCCTGAAAAATACAATTCACCGAACTGTTAGACAACCCTTTTGTATTGTCCAATTGTTCCAAAGAGTACTTTAAATCAGAATTTTTTAATGTATCTTGTTTCGAAACACTTGTTTTATCATATTGATTATCAACATATTTATCCGCTAACGAAACTGGTTTTTCCGAATTATTACAGGCAATCAATCCTATAAAAATAGAGCTGAGGAAAAATAATCTAATATTCATAAATGCAAATTGGGCTTTTAGTTTCGTGTCGTGAATTGACATAACCGATTTCTCAAATGTACAAACAAATCCTTTCAATAAAAATCATGACCTTTTATTCTTTATGAAATCATCTATAAATCTTACTTATTTGTACGAATAATATAGAAATGCAGATATAAAAAAAAAGTGGAATCTCAATTTGTTTAATTAAATCATTACTTTTGTTAAACAAAATTATAATTATGCAGAGCGTTAAAAGTGTATTCAGTATTAAAGATTTAGAAAATCTTTCGGGAATAAAAGCACATACGATTAGGATTTGGGAAAAACGATACAACATTCTCGAGCCAATGCGAACGGAAACCAACATCCGGTTCTATGACATTTATAATTTGCAAAAATTGCTCAATATCACTTTGCTTCATAATTATGGCTACAAGATTTCAACGATCTCAAAATATCCAGCAGAAAAAATTCCTGTTTTGGTTAGGGAAATAATTTCTGAAAAAAGTGTAAAGAACCACGCCATCAATGCCTTTAAAATGGCAATGATAAATTTTGATCAATCTCTATTTATTACCACTTACAACAATCTGCTTTCGGAAAAATCATTCCGCGAAATCTTCAACGAAATCTTTATTCCGCTTCTGAATGAAATTGGATTGCTATGGCAAACAGACACAATAAAGCCAGCACACGAACATTTTATCAGCAATTTAATCCTGCAAAAACTCATCATCAACACTGAAAAAGTACAAATTTTAGAACCTGAAAAGAAAGAGAAAGTTTTTGTTCTATTTCTGCCTATAAATGAGGTTCATGAATTGGGATTGATGTATTTAAATTATGAAATCAGTCTAAACGGCTACCGTAGCATCTATCTTGGAGCCAATATTCCTTTTGAAGATTTGAAGGACATTGCTCAGATTTTCAATGATATTGTATTTGTGTCTTATATGACGGTTTCACCGGAAAAAGAAGCTGTTGAAGATTATATATTAAGAATAAAAAATGAAATTATAAAAGAAACTTCATCAGAATTGTGGCTTTTAGGCAAAAACACCGAACATATCTATCAGAAAATAAACCTACCCGGAATCAATATGTTTCGCTCGCTGAACGAACTCATCACCAGACTGTAAATAATATGTTAAAGACAAATACTTTTTGTTTAACTATTTATTATATTTGTTAAACAATATGAAAAAAGATATAAAAGTTATTGGATCTGGATTTTCCTCATTGGCGGGTGCTTGTTATTTGGCGAAAGCCGGACATCAAGTTACGGTATATGAGAAAAACACAACAATAGGAGGAAGAGCCAGACAATTAAAAAAGGAAGGCTTTACATTTGATATTGGTCCAACTTGGTACTGGATGCCTGATGTTTTCGAACGTTTCTTTGCTGATTTTGGTAAAAAACCTTCGGATTATTATGAGTTGAAAAAGCTTTCACCTGCCTATCAAGTTTATTTTGGAATTGATGAATTTGTTCTGATTTCAGATAATTTAGAAGAAATAAAAGCCACGTTTGAAACCATCGAAGAAGGAAGTGGAAAAGTCTTGCAGGATTTTATGGACGAAGCCAGAAGCAATTATGACATTGCCATAAAAGACTTGGTTTATCGTCCTGGAGTTTCGCCATTAGAATTGATTACGGTGGAAACAGCCATGAAAGTAGGGCAGTTTTTTGGGAATATTTCAAAAAACGTCCGCAAGAAATTCAAAAATCAGAAGCTGGTTCAAATTTTGGAATTTCCGGTTTTATTCTTAGGTGCAAAACCATCTGAAACGCCATCGTTTTACAGCTTTATGAATTATGCTGATTTTGGTTTGGGCACTTGGCATCCGAAAAACGGTATGTATTCCGTAATTGAAGCCATTGAAAAATTGGCTGTAGAATTGGGAGTTACAATAAAAACGGATAGCAATATTTCAAAAATCTTAGTTAAAGATAAAGAAGCTTATGGCTTGATTGTAAATGAGGAATTTGTTGAAGCAGATGTTGTTTTAAGTGGTGCCGATTATCATCACACTGAAACATTATTGGATGAAACCAACAGAGCCTATTCGGAAAAATATTGGGAAAGCCGTGTGTTTGCACCTTCATCACTACTTTTTTACGTAGGTTTTGACAAGAAGATTAAAAACGTTGAGCATCATTCGTTGTTTTTTGATGTCGATTTTGATGTACACGCTTCTGATATTTACGACAATCCAAAATGGCCTGAAAATCCGCTTTTTTATGCGAGTTTTCCATCGAAAACGGATTTGAATTCTGCTCCTGAAGGAAAAGAATCGGCTATTTTCTTGATACCGTTAGCGCCTGGAATTGAAGATACGGAAGCATTAAGGGACCAATATTTTGAAAAAATCGTAACTAGATTAGAGCGATTGACACAGCAAAATTTAAAAGAAAATATTATATTTAAGGAATCATTCTGTAAAAATGATTTTGTAGAACAATACAATTCATACAAAGGAAATGCCTACGGAATGGCCAACACGCTGTTGCAAACAGCATTTTTACGCCCCAAATTAAAGAGTAAAAAAGTCAAGCATTTATATTTTACAGGACAATTGACCGTTCCAGGACCTGGAGTTCCGCCAGCGTTGATTTCGGGAAAATTGGTTGCTGAATTAATCGAGAAACATTTATAATTTATGAAGTCTATTTTCGACAAAGTTTCATTTGATTGCAGTAGGAACGTCACAAAATCCTACAGTACTTCCTTTTCTACTGCGGTAAAAATGCTTGCCCCAAGTATCCGTCAGGATATTTATAATATTTATGGGTTTGTGCGTTTTGCAGATGAAATTGTGGATAGTTTTCATGATTATGACAAGGCCAATTTATTGCAATTATTTGAAGACAACCTTCATTTGGCCTTGAAAGATAAAATCAGTTTGAATCCGATTTTGAACTCATTTCAGCATACAGTCACCAAATACAATATTCCAAAGGAGTTGATCGATGCTTTTATGCAAAGCATGAAACTCGATTTGGTGAAGAACGAATATACAACGAAACAGGAATACAACGAATATATTTATGGTTCGGCTGATGTGGTTGGACTGATGTGTTTGAAGGTTTTTGTAAAAGGAAATGATGAGAAATATGAAGAATTGAAACATTCTGCAATGCGATTGGGTTCGGCTTTCCAGAAAGTCAATTTCTTGAGGGATTTAAAAGCTGATTTCGAAGATTTAAACCGTACGTATTTTCCAGATACCGATTTGAACAAACTCGACGAAATTTCAAAACAAAAAATTGTAGATGAAATTGAAGCTGATTTCAAGGAAGCGTATCAAGGGATATTGCATCTGCCACTTGAGGCTAAATTTGGTGTTTATACAGCTTATGTATATTACAAAAAATTGCTTTCGAAGTTGAAGAAAACACCTTCGGCAGAAATTAAAAACACACGAATACGCGTTTCCGATTATCAAAAGTTGGGATTGTTCGCGAAATGTTATGTTACCTATCGATTGAATATTTTATAAAAATAAACTTATGTGGATTCATATTTTAGTCTTTTTTCTGACGTTTTGCTTTATGGAATTTATGGCTTGGTTCAGTCATAAGTTTATTATGCACGGTTTTTTATGGTCGTTGCATGCGGATCATCACAAGAAGGACCATGATTCTTGGTTTGAACGTAATGATGCCTTTTTTATCATTTATGCGGTTATCAGTATTGGATTTTTCCTGCTTTGGCAATATGATATTCTTGAAATTGGTCTTGCGATTGGGTTGGGAATCTTTGCTTATGGTTTGGCTTATTTTTTAGTGCACGATATCTTTATACATCAACGCTTCAAGCTTTTTAGAAATGCTAATAATCGGTATGCAAAAGCCGTTAGAAGAGCTCATAAAATGCACCACAAGCATATTGGAAAAGAAGAGGGAGAATGTTTCGGGATGCTTTTGGTTCCGTTTAAATATTTCAAGAAATAGTTTTATTCTTGCCTTCTAATCCAGATGGCGAAGCTAACCCCGACATGAGCGGAAACCCCGGACTTTTCAAGGCTATTTTTTCTTGGCGTTGCAGAGCGACCAGCGGAAGCTCCTGCAACGCCTTAGAAAAAAAGCTTTGAAAAGGAGGAGTTGTAGCGGTTGGCGGGATTGGTTTCAAAAAAAAACGTCCAGATAAATTACCTGAACGTTTTCCTCAAATTAACATTAACCTAAAATCTATTTTTGTTGCATCATCATTTCTTGGAGTGGTTTCAGCTGGTCCAAATCGATGTTGGATTGTTGCATTACTGAAAGCATGTTCATGATGTGCGTCGGGTTCATTTTATCGCCGATGATTCGGACTACGGCAAAGCCGGCTTCCTTGCTTTTGGCATAGACTACAAACTCTTCGATATTTTCTTCTTCTCCAACAAAACTAACCGTTACACCATTTTTTCCAGAACCGAAAGACATTAGCTTTTGGTATTTTTCGTTTTTTAGAATATCGGTTACTTTGGTTCTTTCGACATCGTATTGTGCAACGTTTGATGAATCCAATTTAAAGGCTAAGATGTTCATCTTGTCGAACGATTTCAATGCTTCAGATTGTTCTGGGGTAAGCTTTGTTTTTTCAATATTTAATATATCTGGCGAAATATCAACAGCAATGAAATCCTTGTTTTCGGTGTTCTCTACGAAATATTTCTGTAGTGATGGTTCAGAATTGCAGCTTGCTAGAAACAAGCTGCAAATGATGGCTATCAGATGTATCTTTTTCATTACTTGGCACCTTTAGATCCCTTGCTTAAAGCACTCCCTCCAGGTAAATTCATCTTGTCGGTCAGGACAGAAAGATCGTTCAAATCGAAATCTCCAGTTAAGGACATCAGGACAGTATCGTTTCCTTTTCCTGAACCTTCAATGAACATCAAGAGTTCTTTTACTTGGCTTTCTTTTGCTCCAGATTTGATTAATATTCTAATATTTTGCCCTCCATCTTTCACTCGCATAAGTTCTTCCAAACCTGCTGTTTTTAGATATTTTTCGGCAGTGACTTTCATATCGGCAGCATATTTTGAATTGGAAGTTGTAAACACTTTAAGGTTGTTCAACTTTTTAGTCAGGCTCAAGAATTGCTGTGCTTCCTTGTCTTTCGAGTCCATCTTTACGTTACCCATCATTTGAAACATCTTTTTGGTAACTGTGACAACGGTAATTTCATCTGGACCTTCAAACTTATCAAAAACCGATTGCTGTGCGAAAAACAGTGATGGCATTAGGGCGAATACGGTGGCAATTATAAACTTTTTCATCTTATTTTTATTTTTATGTTTTTTATTATTTATCTAAAGCAGCTAAATCAAAATCTCCAGTAAGCGATAGCAATACGGTTTGGTCGCCTTTTTTATCTCCTCCTTCGATGAACATCAGGAACTCAGAAACTTTTGAAGAGTCATCGTTAGATTTTACATAGATATTGATGTTGTTTCCGTCTTGTTTGACGGTCATCAATGGTTCAAGATTTTGTTTTTTTCTGTATGCATCAAAGGTTTGTTTCATATCTCCAGAAATCTTGTTGCTGGAAGTGGAATACATCTTGAAGTTTTTAACATTCTTTAATTGGCTTACATATTTCTCTGTTTTTGCATCCATCTTGAATGATAATTGGTCCAGCAAATCAAATGATTTTTTGTTGATGACTACCATCGTTACATCATCCATATCGCTGTACTTGTCAAATGCTGATTGTGCGAAAAATAAAGATGGCAATAAAACTAATACGGTTGTGATTATGAATTTTCTCATGATTTCTAAAATTTAATTGTTGATTTTGATTGATTTAATTGAATACTTTGCTTTTGGCAGTTTCGTATTCCTGAATGTATTGAACACTTTCCATCCCAACGTTTACATTCTGAGACAATAACGACAAGGCTTTCTGGGTTTCTCTAAAGGCAACTTCTGGATCATCATAGGTTCCTAATTCCTGATTTTGCGTGTTGTCATAATTAAAGTAAGTAAACGTTCCGGCGCCAAGCAAAACAGTTACTGATGCTGCAATGGATAACCACGTTGTTGTTCTTTTTTTAGCTCGAGGTGTCGAGATTAAGGGAACCACTTGCGTGAACTCTTGCTGTTTTGCGGCAGAGAAATAACCAAATAACGGTTTGTACTGCTCCAAATGCTGCGCAACATTTGAGGATGAAAAGTACTCTTTCAATCGAGTCTCTTCGGCAATACTTGTTTCTCCTTCGAAGTATTTTTCTAATAGTATTTCTAATTTATCCAATTCCATAGCTGTGTGTTTTTAACATAAATTCTCTTATCGTTTTCCTGGCTCTGGAGAGTGCAACCCTCACCGCCGTTTCATTCATTTCTAAAATCTTAGCAATATCTTCAAATTCATATTGCTCTATGTCCCGCATCTGAACAATCAATTTTTGCTGTTCTGGCAGTTGGTCGATTATCTTTTCAACCCAACTCAAACTGTCAACATCTTCAATCTTCTGCTGCAACCCTGCTTCCCTATCGGTAAAATTATTGTGAACTATTTTGAGATTGCTTGCCCGTTTTGATTTTAACTGATCCAGACAATAATTCTTTGTCATGGTCATCGCAAGAGCCTCTACACTATTATAGTCGCTCAGACTTTCTTTCTTATTCCACAATTTTACCAGAACTTCTTGGGTTGCATCCTCTGCCTCTTCAGTACTCACCAGCAACCGCCGGGCAATCCTAAAGATTTTATCCTTGAAAGGAGCGATTAGATTAACAAATTCGTTTTGATGCATCCGATTATTTTTTGATGATCTGCCAGTTTCCCAGCAATTGATTGATGATTATATAAGCTAGACGAGGCTCAATCTTTTTTGTTACAAAAGAATTGAAAATAAAACTAAAGTAATTAAATTTACGTTTGTAAAATAAAAACTCCCCTATGAAAAATTCTTATAAAGCCTTGATATTATTTATTGTAGTTGCATTTTCATTCCAGAGTTGTGACGACAAGGATGATAGTCTTGGCGTAGCCACCGAAGTAGAAATTGACGACTTTATCTGGAAAGGACTTAATCTTTATTATTTATGGCAGGAAGATGTTCCGGATTTGGCCGACGATCGATTTGCAAATCAATCAGAGTTAAATGATTTTTTGGCAGCAAGTCAAGGACCTGAAACATTATTTCAAAACTTACTCTACAAACCTGTTAGTCAGTTTCCAGTACCGCAAGCCGTGGATCGTTTTAGCGTTTTAGTAGATGATTATACCTATTTGGAAAATCTTTTTCAAGGAGTTAGCACACATAATGGTGTAGAGTTTGGATTACGATATAAAGAAGGTAGCACGACCTATATCTATGGTTGGGTCAAATACATTATTCCTGGATCGGATGCTGCAAACAAGGAAATTCAACGCGGAGATATTTTTTATGCCGTAAACGGAACTCCTCTAACAGTGAATAATTACCAAGGCTTGTTAAACTCTCAAAGTTATACTTTGAATCTTGCCGAGTATGATGAAGGTGCAATTACTCCTAACGGACAATCTGTATCATTAACTAAAACAGAACTTACCGAAAATCCAGTTCTCCTATCTGATGTTATAGAAACGGGCAGTCATAAGGTTGCCTATTTGATGTATAATGGTTTTACAGCCAACTTTGATCAACAGCTTAATGCCGCGTTTGGAACATTCTTGGCAGAAGGCGCTACTGACTTGGTTTTGGATTTGCGATATAACGGTGGAGGATCTGTTCAAACGGCTACTTATTTGGCCAGTATGATTACTGGACAATTCACCGGACAGCTTTTCGCAAAACAGCAATGGAACAGCAAAGTGGAGGCAGCAATTGATGCGTCAAGGTTTATAAACAATTTTACAAATACAATGGCAAGCGGAGGAATTAACAGCATGAATCTATCAAGAGTTTACATTTTAACGGCTCCGGGAACTGCTTCTGCAAGCGAATTAATTATCAATGGATTGAAGTCTTACATCAATGTAATTCAGATTGGAGATATAACTACTGGAAAAAATGTTGGTTCAATTACATTGTATGATTCACCTGATTTTTCAAGAGATAATCGCAGTAGAAGACATAAATATGCTATGCAACCTTTGGTTTTTAAAACTATTAATAAGGATGGTTTTGGAGAGTATCAAGATGGTTTGCCACCGACTATTCTTTTAAAGGAAGATATCGGAAATTTGAGCCAGCTAGGGAATCCTGCAGAACCACTTTTGAGCACTGCCATTGGATTGATAACCAATAATGCCAGAATGTTAAAATCCAGTCCACAGAAAGCAACCAAGGACTTTAAAGATTCAAAATCGATGAAGCATTTCGTAACAGATATGTATGTTGAAATTCCAGAAGGCTTTTCAGATGTTTTGAAAAGATTTTAAATATTGAATCTATTTCAGGAATTAAAGCAGTTGGGTTCTTTTAAAACAAAAACTAAATGAAGTTTATAAGTGAATTGAAATAACGAATTTGACAAATAATACCAAATAAAAAAGAAGTCTTACGACTTCTTTTTTATTGAATTTAGAATCTCTTTGTACCAAGGCTCTTTTATTACTTCTACACCATAGCCGTAGCCATAACCATATCCGTAACCATAGCCTTTTTTAGTATCGGTATCATTTAACAGAATCGACATATTAGGTAATTTCTTTTCTCTATACAATGTTTCTGGTATTCTAAGCATTCTCTTATCTAGGAAATTTGCTCTTACCACATAGATGAAGGCATCGGCATGCTTTGCAATAAGCAATGTATCTGTAACTAGACTAACAGGAGCCGTATCTACAACAATATAATCAAACTGTTTTTTTAAAGTTTCAAACATTTCTTCCACTCTAGATCCCATCAATAACTCAGCAGGGTTTGGTGGTATCAGACCAGCTGGTAAAACATAAAAGTGCTCATATCCATCTTGCTTGATTAAGTAATCATTCAAATCAACATCTTTGGATGACAAATAGGTTGTTACCCCTCTATTAGGCAAATTCATATATTCGTCCAGTTTTGGATTTCTAATGTCTAAACCAATTAAAAGCACTTTTTTTCCAGAAAGTGCAAAAGTTCCGGCAAGGTTAACCGAAATAAAAGTTTTCCCTTCCTTTGGAAAGGTTGAAGTCATGAATATCGTTTTTGCAATACCATCGGGAACCTGATTTACAATAAAATCAAGATTGGTTCTGATAATTCTCATTGCTTCGGCTGAACTGGATCGGCTATCAGCTTTTATCAATTCTTCATGAGATTCAGATCGAGGTACATCTCCTATAAAAGGGACATGCACTTTACCTTCTATATCTCCTCTATTTTTGATTTTTGTATCCAATAAATCATAAAGGTAAATAATTCCAAAAGGAACAAATAATCCTAAAATTAAGGCTACAATATAAATAATACTTGATCTCGGAGAAACTGGAATTGGATTAGCATATGCATCATCAATAACTTTAGAATTAGGAGCTGTAACATTTAATGCTATTGCATTTTCTTCACGTTTTTGCAATAAATACAAATACAAAGCTTCTTTTACCTGTTGTTTCCTTCCTATTTCTCTAGCTTCTCTTTCTTGTCTAGGAATTTCGCCTATTTTTCCGCCAAGTACTCCACCTTGTCTTCGCAGATCATTTTGTGAAATGTTTAATGATGTTCTCAGGTTCTTAAGACTTTCTGTTATACTTTGTCTTAAACCACTCAATTGTTGCTCTAAATTGACTACTTTCGGATTTTCTGAGGTAGCTCCTTTGGAAATTCTTTTCTTATCTAATACTAATTGATTATATTCTTGAATCAATCCCGAAGTATTACCTCCATCTGGGACTATATTTACCGGTATCAAATCCTCATTGGTGCTATTACCAATTAGGTTCAAAACATCCTCAACAACTTTTAACTTTATTGCAGTATCAATAGCATTTTTTTCATATTCACTTGAGCTCTTAAGAAACAATTCAGCTTCCGATACAATATCTGTAACTCTATTAATTTTTTTAAATTTTTCAATATCGCTTTCAACAGTGTCCAATTCTACAACAATACTTTCAAGCCTTTTATTGATAAATGTCTCTGTGTTTTTTGCAACAAGATTTTTGTCGTTTATTGCATCTTCGTTGTATTTGTCAATAAGCTTGTTTAGAAAATCAACACCAATTTCTTTTACTGGATCTACTATTGACAGCGTTAATACGCTAGTCATCTTATTCACAGGAGTAACTTGGAGCTTTTTTCTATAGCGATTTGTTACTTTTTCTAGGGATGAAAGCCTAACAGTTGTAAAGTTTCTATTTGGTTTAACATTTTCATTTTTATAAAGCACCACCATGCTTCCAAGTGTAGTGTTTATTGTTTTCCCAAAACCAAACTCTCCAATCTTATTCTTTTCATTATCTAACAGATTGAATTTTAAGGATGATAGTGTCTCAATTACAAATGTTGTATCCTTGTCGTAAAATTCTTCTGATTTATCAAAAAAACTTATCCTTACGGGTGATTGTTTATATGCTTCAGTTGTTTTTAACCTTCCATCTCTAAAATAAGAGATATTAAGTTCCAAATCCTTTACTGTATTTTCTACTAAAGTTCTAGATTTCAATATTTCAATCTCGTTGTCTACATTGCTTTTTCCGCCTCCTAAAATACCTAAATCAGAAAAACTTTCAGAAAGCTCTCCTAAGCCTCCTTTTTTATCATCTTTTATTAATATTGTTGCGTTAACACTATACTCTGGAGTTGCATATCGTAAATAGAGAAATGCACCAACCAAAAATATAAATACACTTAAAACAAACCATTTTAAGTGTATGATGTATTTTTCTAATTGTTCTTTAATGCTGAAAGAATTATCTTCAGTACTTTCTATTATGGGAAGATTATTGTTTTGCATATTAACGTACAAGTAAAGCTACAACAGTTATTAAAAGAGATAGTGAAGATATAATTACCGAAATATTTGGTCCTACAACAGATGAATTAACTCTTGTTTTGTTAGGTTCTACAACTATTAAATCGTTTTGAGATAAATAATAAAAAGGAGAATTGATAAAATCTGATTTGGTCATATCTACGAAATTAGAAGTTCTTACACCATCAACTTCTCTAATTATTAAAACATTATCTCTTTTTCCATAAATTGTCATATCTCCAGCCATGCTTATAGCTTCAGGTAGCGTAACTCTTTCTGTTAATATATTAAACACTCCTGGCCTAACAACTTCTCCTTGAACAGTTACTTTATAATTAAGAATTCTTAGATTTACAATTGGTTCTTGAATATATTTTTTCAACGAAGTTTTAATGCTTAGTAATGCCGCTTCACGGGTAAGCCCTCCTAATTTAATGTTTCCTACAATGGGAAATTGGATATATCCATTACTATCTATCAAATAGGTTTGATATCTAACTTGTCCACCTGAATTTTCAACATTTGACAATCCAGATCCTGTATTTCCAGCTAAACTGACAGTGCTTAGATTAAAAGGAGCTGCAGCTTCTGGATCTGGTGCAGATATAAAGATCATCAATAAATCATCTGGCTTTAGCAAAGGTTCATACGTTTTGTTTTCTGAACTTGAAAGATTTTTAATATCCTGATAATATACGATTTTTTCCCTTGATGCACAAGATGTAAGTAGCATTGTGAGAATTGCGATAGCAAAAAATCTTTTTTTCATAACTGGTAATTTTATATCGTAAAAATTTTGAAGTTGCAAATATACATTATTAACATTTAATTTCTTATTTATCTAAGGTTACAAAATCAGAATTCATACTTATAAATTCTGGAACTATAACCTTCATCTTAGAAACAATGTCTGTACTGGAATACGTTTTTGCAGTATCAATTAAATCGTCGATGCTTTCAAATAAATTTTCAAAATCATCATGTTGTTCCTGAGCAATCATAATTTTCTCGTGATGTGTAGGCAAGGTCTTAGATGAATCATTCAATAATTCCTCATATAATTTTTCACCTGGTCTTAGTCCTACAATCTTAATTTTGATATCTTTTTCGGGAGTAAATCCAGCAAGACGGATCATTTTATTGGCCAAATCTATAATTTTAACTGGCTTGCCCATATCAAATATATAAATTTCTCCTCCGTTACCCATGGCTCCAGCTTCCAATACTAATTGACAAGCTTCTGGAATTGTCATAAAGTATCGAATAATTTCGGGATGTGTAATGGTTATTGGACCTCCATTTGCAATTTGTTCAGTAAATAGGGGCACTACAGATCCATTTGAACCTAAAACATTTCCAAATCGAGTTGTAATAAATTTTGTCTTGCAAATTTTATGCTCTATATTTAACTTGTAATGAATAGATTGTACATATTTCTCGGCAATTCTTTTACTCGCCCCCATCACATTACTTGGATTCACAGCTTTATCTGTTGAAACCATTACAAAACTATCTACATTATATTTACAGGACAAATCTGTTAAATTTTTTGTTCCTTGAACATTTACAAATATTGCCTGTGAAGGATTTTCTTCCATTAAAGGGACGTGCTTGTAAGCCGCCGCATGGAATACCACTTCTGGCTTGAATTTTTTGAAAATCTCTTCCATTGCCTCTCGATTCCGTATATCTGAAATTACTGTACGGATTTTTACCTTTGTTTGAAGCAGTTTATTCATTTCCAAGCTAAGATGGTGCAATGGCGTTTCTGCTTGATCAAGCATGATCACTTTCTTAGGATTGAAACCAATAACTTGTCTAACTATCTCGCTTCCTATGGAACCTGCAGCACCTGTTATAAGGACTGTTTTGTTATAAAGCTGATCCGATATTGACTTGTTATCCAAAACAATTGGTTTTCGCTCCAATAAATCTTGAATTTGGAAATTCTTTACTTTTTTTGAAATTTCATTACGATCTTCCCAATCCGAGATAAGCGGTACAGTGTAAACTTTATAATTGAATTCTAGGCATTCATCTACGATTTGTAGTTTTTCATCTTTTGAAAGACTCTTATCTGCCATAATCAAAGCTTCAGCATCAACCGATCGCATGATTACGGGAATCCTTTTTCTTAAATTCAGAATTGGCAAGTCTAAGATTCTCTTAGAAGTATTTTGATTTTGCTTATCAACGAAACCGATGATCTTAAAACGCGATGGCTTTTCAGATTTTAAAGCATTAGCAACGGATATTGCATTTGCATCAGATCCATAAATTAATGCTCGCATTAAATCAGCTGATTTACTTTCTGAAAAATAGGTTTCAAAAGTTTGCTTAACAACTATCCTGTAAATAAACAAGCCTGAAAAGGAAAGTACAAAATTGATGAACAATCCCGTATTCATAAAAAGTTTTTTTCCGTTGAGGAAAAACCCCGAAAGGTTAATGATTACTAAAACAAGTAAAGAAAAAAACAAGGCTATAAATATCTTAACCGCATCAATGTAACCTGAATGGCGGATGATTCCAGAATAGGTTCTAAAAAGCCAAAAGAAGAATAGATTTAGAAATAAAAATGTAGGGATTATAATGTATAGAAAATCTTCATTTACATAATGAAGCCCCATACTATTGAGCATTTCCATTGTTAGAAATGCAGCAAAAATAACGATTGACATATCAATGGTTAAAATAACCCATCTAGGCAAATAGCTTAAATTTCTGACATTTCCAACAGAAGTAAATCTATTGAAAAGATCAGTAAATATGAAAAAAAAACTTGCTCTTTTATCAGACTGCATTGACTCGTTTTATTAATTATAACTTTATTTTTTGCAAAGGTACTTTAAAAAGAAACTCTGCATTATCTATTGTTACAGAAGCAAAGGTTTTAACTATGAAAGGTCTAAAAAAACTTATGAAAGGCTTCTTTTAATCGATCCCTATCTTCACTTGTCAAGTTTGAACCTGAAGGTAAGCATAAACCGTTTTCAAATAACTCTTCAGCTATGCGCTGTCCATAATAAGGACATTTTGCAAAGATGGGTTGCAAATGCATTGGTTTCCAAAGTGGTCGGCTTTCAATATTTAAAAATTCTAAATACAATCTAAAGTCTTCTCGTGTTTTATTTCCCTTTGTAATTGATGGATCAATAAGTACTGCACTCAACCAATGATTTGAAAAATAATCTGCACTTGGCTCTTTAAAAACCGTTATTCCGCGAATTTCAGAACAAATAGATACATAGAAATCGTGCATGCTTCGTCTTAATCCAACATGCTTATCCAATACTTCCATTTGTCCTCGCCCAATTCCAGCACAAATGTTACTCATCCTATAATTATATCCCACTTCGCTGTGCTGGTAGTGTGGCGCATTATCCCGAGCTTGGGTAGAAAGAAAAACAATTTTATCCTTTTGTTCCTTTGTTTTGGCTACTATTGCCCCACCACCAGATGTGGTAATTATTTTGTTTCCGTTGAAGGAAAGGATACCAATATCTCCAAAAGTGCCACATCTTTGTCCTTTGTATGAACTCCCCAAAGCCTCTGCACTATCTTCTAGGATTGGGATTTGGTATTTATCTGCAATAGTTCTAATTTCTTCAACTTTATAAGGCATTCCATAAAGGTGCACTGCAATTATTGCTTTCGGTTTTTTTCCTTTTGAAATTCTATCAACAATTGCCTCTTCTAATGCTAGAGGACACATGTTCCATGTTTCATTTTCACTATCAACAAAAACTGGAGTTGCTCCTTGGTACATAATAGGATTGGCTGAGGCTGAAAAAGTCATGGTTTGACAGATAACCTCGTCTTCTGCTTTTACATCTAAAGCTATAAGTCCCAAATGAATGGCTGCTGTTCCAGAACTCAATGCTCCTACGAATGATTCTTCTCCTAAATATTTTTCTAGGTCTTCTTCCAAACCATTAACATTTGGCCCCAATGGAGCTACCCAATTGGTATCGAATGCTTCGTTTACAAATTTTTGCTCTGAACCTCCCATGTGTGGAGAAGATAGCCATATTTTTGAATTGTTCATTTTATTCTAAATTTCTTTATTTAAGTATTTAATTATTTTTCCTGGGTTCCCTACAACAACGGCATAGTCAGGAACATCCTTAATCACTACTGTACCTGCTCCCACAATGGCCCATTTGCCGATTTTGATTCCTTGTATTATGGAAGCTCCAATTCCAATATGAGCACCTTCTCCAATTTCTACACCACCGGCTAGTGAAGCATTTGGAGAAATATGAACAAAATTGTTTATTTGGCAATCGTGTTCAATGACAGCTCCTGTATTAATAATGCAGTGACTCCCAATTTTAACTGATGCATTAATTATTGCTCCAGCCATCACTACAGTTCCTTCTTGAATCGTGGAATATCCGGAAACGATTGCTCTATTGTGGATGGTTTTGAAAAATTGTGTTTTTAGATTAGCTACAATTTTTTTTCTAATAGAATTATTTCCTATTGAAACTATCATCTTTTTGTTTCTCAAATCTGATAATTCATTAGAATGAATCACAGGAATACTCAGTAATTCATTTGTTTTTGGATTGTCATCTACAATAAAATCTACCGAAACATTATTTGATTCTAATATATCAATGATGACTTTGCAATGTCCACTGGCTCCAAATAAACAAATATCATTTTCCATTAAAAGGTTCAATTGTCGCTGCATCAACAGCATTAATACCCTCACTCTTAACCACTTTTTGTATAGTCTTGAATAAAATTTTCACATCAAGTAAAAATGAAATATTGTCAACATACCAAACATCAAGTTCAAATTTTTTGTCCCAGCTTATTGCATTCCTTCCATTAACTTGAGCCCACCCGGTAATTCCTGGCTTTACTTCATGTCTCCTATTCTGAAAATCACTGTATAGGGAGACATACTGTGTTAATAATGGTCTTGGACCTATTAAACTCATATCGCCTTTGATGACATTGATAAGCTGTGGAATTTCATCTAATGATGTTTTCCTGACAAATTTTCCAATTGGCGTTAATCTTTCGGCATCTGACAATAAATTTCCATCACTGTCTTTTTTATCGTTCATGGTTTTGAACTTTATAATCTTGAAAATAACTGTGTTTTTCCCAGGTCTTGGTTGAATAAAAAATGGTTTTCCTTGATTGGCAAAATACAATCCAATTAAAACTATCAAAAAAACTGGTAGGATAATTATAAATCCTGAGAGCGATAAAATAAAATCGAACAACCTTTTAAAAATATTTTTATACATTTAAATATGATTTACTGTATTGATTTTTCTAAATTTTTATATTCTTTTAAAATTGCTTCCCAAATAACTTTTTGCTCATAATTTTCTATAATTCTTTTACGGGAGTTGAATTGTAAATGCTTCATTAAATCCTGATCATCCAATATTCTACGCATTGCTTTTTCGAGCTTTTCGGTGTTTTTTACTGGTACTATCAAGCCGTTATTATTCTCAATAATGATTTCATTACAACCATTAATATTGCTAACAATACATGGCAGTCCCATTGCTCCAGCTTGCAACACAACATTTGGAAATCCTTCCCTATAACTTGGAAAAGTTAAGACATCTGCTATCCCGAAATAGGGACGGACATCATTTTGATATCCTACAGTTAGGATTGATTCATTTTCCTGAATGCTTTTTTCTGTTTCTTTTGATAAAGGATCCAGATCTGATTCTAGTGGTCCTACTAGGAGAAGCTTTGTTTTACTGTTTTCTTTATTGACATTCTCAAATGCTCTGACTAATTCTGTTATTCCTTTGTCTGAAACTAATCTACCTACAAATATAAAAACATAGTCATCCTCTTGAATATTCAAGGATTGCCTCAAGTTCAACCTTTGTTCGCTTCCGATTAAATCTGGACTAAAAAAAGCGGTATCGATACCGTTTGAACTTCCATTTGCAAGAACTTTTAACTTTTTTGAATCACAATATTTATTATCTAGAATAATTTTTTCCAGACCGAATGAATTTGGATAAACGCCTGTTGCACAGGAATAAGTTAATTTCTCCACAAGATCCAAGACCTTTCTTTTACTTCCTTTTGCTTCCAATAATGGTAACCCAGCAACAGTGTGTAGCCTGTTTGGCACTCCGGCCATTTTGGCGGCAAGCATTCCGACAATTCCTGCTTTTGGCGTATGTGTATGAACAATAAAAGGCTTTTCTTTCTTCAAATATTTGAATAATTCCCAAACTGCTTTTGTATCCTGAAATGGTGTTATTTTACGAGTCATTTCAACTGGAAAAACTGCAACGCCTTCTTTCTCGCTTATTTTTTTTAATGCCTCACTATCAGAAGATATCGCAATAACATTATAAAAAGAACTCATGAACTTGAGTTGACCTGAAAGCAATTTATCAAGCGATAAAGGAACGGTTGTGATTCTGATTAGCTTTTTCATTTGTCTATTAAAAGCTTAATATTATTTTTTACAAGACGGTATTTTCCACTTTTCTCTACGGGTATATCATTGACATGGATTATATTGAAATCCATGGAATTCCCAATCCTATCCCTCCAATTTTGAGTAAGCTTATTTTCTATTTCCTTGTTATATGTCAGGCCATCAGTCACCAACAGTAATTCAATCTTATTGAGTTCATTCTGTACAACCTGGAACTTCAATATTCCTTTAGTATCCTTTAACGTATTGGAAATATTCCCTAAATTTATTTTACCGTTTTCAGGTGAGTATATGTAATCATCTACCCTTCCTTGAATTTCTTTAACCAGCGGATTATTATTTCCACAATTGCATGTTTTACTGCTGTCCTCCAATGTGATACTATCGCCTATATCGTATCGAATCAAAGGGGTCCCCTTTGTTGTAAAAGACGTTACAATTAAACGTCCAGATTGTGCCGGCTCATTGTTATTGTCTAGAACCTCAAACACACCGCTTTGAAGTTCCATGTGTAGATTCCCATTTGAACATTCAAAAATAAATGGAGCTCCTTCAGAGGAGGCGTATTGATCGTACATTTTAGTTTTAAAGAAAGATTCGATGTGGCTCCTCATTTCGGGGTTGACAGTTTCTGCTGTAGGAAAAATGGCTTTGGTAACTCCTTCAGGATAATCATAACCATTTCTTAGGCCATATCTTGCAATCTCCAAAATAGTGGAAGGAAATCCAACCAAATACTCCGGTTGGTACTTAATTAAGTCATCCACATAATATTTCAAGTAATCTTCTTTGATATGGAAAGTAGAATAATACCTGACTTTATAGAGGTTATCAGTTTTCCAAAATCTTTTTTTCTTAATATCCTTTGTGGTCAGGAGATTTTTTCCAGAAAACCATGCCGTAGTCTTCCCTAATTTATAACCAAACCTATTTCGAAAATCGTCAAGCATTGCAAAACGTTCTTGCATATCTTCCGTGGTAAAGACAACCTCTAATGATTTTCCTGTTGTCCCTCCTGTTTTTGATACTATGCCCTTGGTTTTAGGAATGGTAAATACTTCATATATATCTTTTCGCAAATCCTCCTTTGTAATTATAGGCAAGGCAGATATGTTGTCAAGTGTTACTAGATTGTGATTCTTATAAAAATTAGAATTCAATTTTGCATGCCGTAGACACTCTTCGAATTTTTTTTCCTGTATCTGTTTTAATTCTACAAGACCCAATGTCCTATTTGCGCTGAACTTCTTCACATACGAATTATATGCTCCTCCATACCTGCTCCTGTAGGCAAGATAATTGAATATTGAGATTAACATTCCCTGCAAAGTATCTGGCAACGCTCTATATAATACTTCTTTCATATTAATTGACAACTTTTTCAATTATTTGTTCCCATTTTGACAAAATACTATCCAGCTCATAATTCTCAAGTATGAAGTTCAATCCATTCCTGCCAAGTGTTTCCCGGGCTTCGCTGGATAGGGATAATATATCAATAACCTTACTTGCCAAATCATTTTCATCCTGCAATTTAAATAAAAGACCTGCATTAGATTCTTCAATAACAAAATCATTACCCGGTATGTTACTGGCAATTACTGGCAATTTTCTACTCATTGCTTCCAATAAAGCATTTGGTGTTCCTTCCAGAAAAGAAGACAGAATCAATAGGTCGGATTGGTCAAGGTATTGCTTGGTATTCTGTGTAAAGCCTACGATTTCAACTTCATCATCAATATCCAACTCCCTTAACATTTCACCGGGCCAAGTCTGATTGTCTAAGTTCCCCAATACCTTGAGATTGACACTGTATCCTTTATCCTTTAAAATCCTTATGGCCTTAAACAGTGTCTTATAATCTTTAGATGGCCTGAAATGGGCTATCGATATAAGATTTACAGTTCTTGAAAAATTATAATTTACTTTTTCAATATTCCTATCTATTTCAATACCGTTATTGATGGTGATTGATTTTGAAGGAACTGTCAATTTGTTATGTATAAACGCTTCAAAGGAATATTTAGAATTAAAGGTACTGTAATCATCCCATTTATATGTAAATTTATAAAGGAATCTATAAAGCTTCGACATTACATTGGCCCTAACTGATGTGATTATTGGTATTTTGGTCGTAACCTTTATTATCCGACCGACTATATTTGCGCTAAACATAAAGCAGATCAACAAACTCGGCTTTTGTTCTTTTAAATAGGAAATCAGTTTTATAAAAGTAAGGGCTGATTTGATATTAAAAACCTTCAGTTCTATATCATTCTCTTTTAGCTGATCAACGAAGTCATTTCCTTCAATAAATGTTATTATTTTAACCTCATTTTTTTTTGATAAGTGGATTGCAATCTTGGTTAATTGATTCTCTGCTCCACCTTTTCTCAAAGAGGGCGACAAGAAGAATATTTTTTTATTTTTAATTGGATGGTTCATTGCTTTCCGTAAAAATTTTGTTTTTATTTTTTCTGTAATAAATTCCACAAAGAACCAAAAAAATGGTCATTGGGAAAATAAATATTTTTGACATAACGATTAATTCGGTTCTTACAAAACTCAAGAAGAACATGATGCACATTAAATCAATTACTTCATTAAGATAAAAAAACTTGCCCTTCAGATAGGAATAAATTGTCTTCGTAGCAATTGCCAAGAAAACGGGTCCGAAATACCAAAAATTTATCATTGATTCCAAAATCATTGAATAGGCTAAACCATAACTATCTCCAACATAATGCTTTGAAACAACTTTAGACATGGACTCAACCTGATCGCCTCCAAAAAATAAATTAATCTGATCCGTGAAAGCAGTTACATAGGTAAAATTATAATCGTAATAAAGAAGAGGATAAGTATCAAAATAATCATATAGCAATGCGAATGAGGCTGATGGGTCCATTCTTGCCAAGCTTATGGGGTGCGCCTCTACATAAAGCATAAAATCAGTAAAATTGTAATCAACCAATAAAATTTGGTAGAATGCCTTGTAGTAAAATATTACATAAACTGTAACTATTGAGATGGGTATAAAATATTTAAAGTTGATCTTATCTTTAAATTTAATCAAAAGGGTAAGTATAATAAAGATGATGGGCTCGCGCTCGTATGTAAATACTGAGTATAATAAGAATAAAAATGAGAAAAGAAACAGTTTAGTCGTTTGTATTTTCTTTACACAAAAAATTAAAAATGCCCAATAATAAGATATCAAAAAAAGAATTGTCGTTGAAATTATATTACTAACCGCTTTAATTTCCATCCTTGTCAAGGTAATGTTTCGCATGATATAAAACAGCATGACCACACTAGCGGTACCCAGCAAAAAATTATGGATTCTGGAAGAGGGATGTGAAAAATGCTGTCTTTCAAATTCTTTTTTGGTATTGGCAAATAGAAAATAGAAAGTCACTAAAAAAAGTGTGTAAACAAAAACCACATTAATGAATGAGGAGTTTTGTCTATCGATCACAATAAACTCATTATAATACTGTACATCCAATAGAATATACATATCGATAATTATCGAACTGCAGTAAAAAAAAACTATTAAGTAAATAAAAAAAATAGCATTTTTTAATCCAAATCTAATATAGAGCTTAATCAGCAGTAAACTTTGTATCAATAGAAACAGTATTGCCATTTTATTTCTTTATAAATGAATCATCATTTTTACTCAATAAGAATTTTTTCTTTTCCTTATACGACAACTTTTTAGTTCCTAAATTAAATTTTAAATTTTTCTCTAAATATTCTCCTGGAATTCCTATTTTTTTTGCTGGATTCCCTCCATATATACTATCGGATGGTATTGATTTTGTAACTACACTGCCTGCACCAATTATGACATTATCACCAATTTTAACTCCTGGCATGATTAAAGAATTATTTCCTATATAGACATTGTTGCCAATTAATATCTTACCGAAGGTATCAAAATCAGGGTAGTCGTTCCTAAATAACCATCCGCCTCCATGGTTGAAGAATTTGACATCATTTGTTATCTGAACGTTGTTTCCTATGGTGATCAAATATGGTTCGGAACCAAATTTTTTAGTTGCTATTGCACACCCACTTCCTATCTTTACTCCGATAGAACGGGCATATCTTTCTGATGACCAAAATGTCCTTTTATAAACGTCAAATATTTTATTGATTTTATTTACCATCCTTATTGCCTTTTAATGTTTTTTTTAGATCATCCAAACAAATAATTTTAGACTTGAAAATTATCAATGTATAGAATAATACTATAAAAATCATTTCCAAGCTTAATATTAAATAATTCATCCCCAATACATTATTAATCATGTATACAGAAAAATACAACAGACATATTAAAACTAAGATAATAAAAATTACTTTTAATTCTCTGGGATCAATTCCATTTAAAATTTTACTTGAAAAGTAGTAATTCATTATAAGGCTAATAAATGAAGTTATCACATATCCTACAATTAAATATTCAATGCTATTATAATAAATACCTATAAAAATAGTAACGGACTGAATAATTTTTTTAATGATCTCTAATATTAATATCCTTTTTGTCTCATTAAAAATTTTAAAAATATTTCGATTTAAAATTTCGATTAAGTAAAAGAATGATGCAACTGCCAATAATTGTAAAAAAAAAGCAGATTCAATCCATTTTTCCCCATAAATCAAACCAATTAATTCGCTTGAAAAACTCAATACCAACAAAGTACTAAGCCCTATTAATACTGTAGAATACACCGTTATTTCTAAATATTTTTTTTTAAACAAATTAATATCACCTTGATAGCGAGATAACTGCGAATAAAAAACATTCAAAATTACGTTTTTATACAATGTATCAGGTACGTCTTGAAGCTTTTTTGCTTGATAATAAATTCCAACTAAATTTAGTGAAAAATATTTTCCTAAAATTAACTGATAACTATTTTCAAAAGCTGTATTGATAACAGAGGCTAAAGTTGTATTCAAGCCAAAAGCATACATTTCCTTAAAGCTGTTTTTACTAAATTTAAAATGAAATGCATTTTCGACTTTAAAAAACAATATTATTGTAAAAAAAAGTGATGAAAGCACCTGCAAAGCAATAAGTGACCATATCCCAAAGCCTTTATAGGCAAGATATATGGATAAAATTGTAGCAAGAAACAATGAAATGAATTTATATATAGATCTTTCTTTAAAACGCATTTCTTTAACCAGTCTTGCATTTTGGGTTATTTGAAACGAGTTGAATATTAAAACAAGACCTATAATGTATATCATCAAGGATAAAGAAGGGGAGTTATAAAAAATAGAAATACTATCTGCTGAAAGTCCTAATATAATATATAGTAAAACACTAATTACAAGGTTGAAAATAAATATGGTGGAATAATCATCTTTATCAACATCGTGTTTTCTTATTAACGCTCCACTAAATCCGCTTTCAACTAAAACATTAGAAATCAGAACAAAAAACATTAAGATTCCTAATTGTCCAAAATCATCCGGACTTAATAATCTAGCTAAGATTATGTTGCCCAATAGACCAAGGAACATATAGCCAAATTGGCCAAAGAAAGCCCAAAATGTATTCTTTAAAAATGCGGATTTCACGTAAATTTATTTTTTATTAAAATAATCCATATACCATTCAACAAATTTCTTCACTCCTAAGGATATGTCCGTATTTGATGAATACTGAAAATTTTCTTGTAATAAAGCTACATCCGCCCATGTTTTCTCTACATCGCCTGGCTGCATCGGTAGGAATTCTTTTTCTGCCACCCTACCAGTACTTTTCTCTATCTCGGTTATAAAATCCAGAAGCTTTACCGGTTTGCTATTTCCTATGTTGTAGATAGAATATAAGCTACTTGCTTTTTTAGATTTCTCGATTGTTGCCACAACACCATCAACAATATCATCAATATAGGTAAAGTCTCTCGAGAGTTCGCCATTATTGAATACTTTAATTGATTTATTGTTCAGTATTGCATCCGTAAAGAGAAACATTGCCATATCGGGCCTTCCCCAAGGTCCATAGACGGTAAAAAATCTCAATCCAATTGTCTCAATATTAAATAAATGACTATACGTATGGGCCATCAGCTCGTTGCTTTTCTTAGTTGCCGCATATAAACTGATTGGATGATCCACGTTATCATCTGTAGAAAAGGGAACTTTTTCATTCAGCCCATAAACACTGGAACTGCTTGCATAAACCAGTTTGGAAACTTTAAAATTCCTGCAGCATTCTAAGACGTTCATAAAACCCAATATGTTGCTGTCTATGTAGGTGAAAGGTTTTTCTAAACTATATCGGACTCCCGCTTGGGCCGCTAAATTACAGACTACGTCAAAATTATGATTATCAAAAAGTTCGGGTAACCGGACCTTATCTTCCAAATTTATTTTTATGAACTGGAACTTTTCATTATGGATATGACTTCTTATAAGAACCGAATCCGTAATGTTTCCAATTCCTAATTGCTTCAACCTATCTTTTTTAAGTTGGACCTCGTAATAATCATTCAGATTATCGAGTCCTATCACATAATGACCCAACGAAAGTAATTTTTCGCACAAATGGTATCCTATGAATCCTGCCGCTCCAGTAACTAATATCTTCATAATTTTACATTAATTGTTTAATGTATCTTACCTATTTGAAATTCGAATCCCTATAATTTTCCGTCCACAATGTTCCCTAATATTCCTTTGACATCGTATAACACATTTGTTTCCTTTTTAAGGATATCAAAATCAATGCTGGAAAATTCCTTATGGGCTACACCCAAAACTATAGCATCAAATTTGTCTGAAGGTAATTCCCTTGTAGTTGTTAATTTATATTCGTGGTCAACCTCTTCCGGGCTTGCCCAAGGATCATAGATTTTAATTTCAATACCGTAATCTTTCAAGGAAGTAATCACATCAACAATCTTGGTATTCCTAACGTCCGGGCAATTTTCCTTGAAGGTAATCCCCAGCATCAATAGTTTTGCACCGTTGATTGTTATGCCCTTCTTGATCATCAACTTAACAACTTGTGAGGCAACATATTCTCCCATACTGTCATTCAATCTTCTCCCTGCCAAGATAATTTCTGGATGGTAGCCAAATTCTTGTGCTCTTTGTGCCAAATAGTAAGGATCTACACCAATACAATGCCCGCCAACCAATCCTGGTCTGAAAGGCAAGAAATTCCATTTAGTTCCAGCGGCTTCTAGTACAGCATTGGTATCGATGTCCATACAATTAAATATTTTAGCTAATTCGTTCACAAAAGCAATATTGATGTCGCGTTGTGAGTTTTCGATAACTTTTGCCGCTTCTGCAACTTTAATTGTTGGTGCTAAATGCGTACCTGCAGTTATAACTGATTTATACAAATCATTAACTTTTATTCCTATTTCGGGTGTAGAACCAGCAGTAACTTTAAGTATTTTTTCAACGGTATGCTCTTTATCTCCTGGATTAATTCTTTCAGGAGAATATCCGGCATAGAAATCAACATTGAATTTTAATCCTGATATTTTTTCTAAGACAGGTACACATTCCTCCTCAGTAACACCTGGATAAACGGTAGATTCGTAGATTACAATATCTCCTTTTTTCAGCACTTTTGCTACAGTTTCGCTTGATTTGTATAGAGGTGTCAAATCTGGACGGTTATTTTTATCAACCGGTGTAGGAACTGTCACTACATAATAATTACAATCAGCTATATCATTAAGGTCTGAAGAACAAAGCAAACCGTTTTTATTGTCTGCCAAGTTGTCAACTAAAACACTTTGTAAAATTTCATCTGAAACTTCTAACGTACTATCTGTTCCAGAGCGTAATCCTTGAATTCTGCTTTGATTGATATCAAATCCTACAACTGGATACTTAGTGGCAAATAATCTTGCCAAAGGAAGTCCTACATATCCTAATCCTATAACTGCAATTTTTATACTCATTATGCTGGTGTTTTTTTATTTTAAATTTTCCCAATACCACTTCACTGCTTGTTCTAGACCTTCTTGCATTGAAAATTGTGGATTGTATCCTAATAGTGTTTTTGCTTTATCAATACTTGCCAAAGAATGCGGAATATCTCCTGCTCTATTTGGTCCATAAATGGTTTCAATAGTGCCGATTTCTACATCAAATACAGATAGATACTTTTTCAGCGAAGTCATTAAATCGTTCAAAGTTGTTCTGTCTCCAAAAGCAGTATTGTAAACAGTATTCATTGCTTCTGGATTTTCAGTCAACATTGCCAAAACATTCATTTGTATTACATTGTCAATATAGGTAAAGTCCCGAGAATAGTTTCCATCTCCATTAATTACAGGACTTTCGTGCTTCATCAGTTGCATTACAAATTTTGGAATAACAGCTGCGTAGGCTCCATTTGGATCTTGTTTTCTACCAAAAACATTAAAATATCGTAATCCAATTGTGTTTAGCCCATAAGTTCTAAAGAAAATATCGGCATACAATTCATTCACATATTTTGTTATGGCATAAGGTGATAATGGTTTTCCAATGTTTTCCTCAACTTTTGGCAGAGCTTCTGAATCTCCATAAGTAGAAGAACTTGCGGCATAAATGAATTTTTTCACTTTAGCATCTCTTGCCGCTACAAGCATGTTTAAAAAACCTGAAACATTCACATCATTACTTGTGATTGGATCGTTAATTGAACGTGGTACAGATCCAAGAGCTGCTTCATGTAATATATAATCTACGCCCTGGGCTGCCTTATGGCAATCAACTAAATTCCTTATATCTCCAACAATGAGTGTAAAGTTTGGATTAGCAAACAGATGCTGTATATTTTGCGTTCTACCAGTTGCAAAGTTATCAAGACAAACTACTTGATTATCGTGTTTCAATAGATGTTCGCAAAGGTTAGAACCGATAAATCCTGCTCCCCCTGTAACTAAAATTTTGCTATTTGTAATTTGATTCATTTATGATGCTTAAATTATGATGTATACTGTTTGTAGATTTATAAACAGTTATTTCATTTCTATGATTGGCAGTTGATACTTTATTAACTTTTGAATAAGGTTTTGTAATTAAATGTACGAATTATTAGCCCTTACCTAATTAATTTATCATGATACTTTTGGTATTCTCCAGAAACAATATGCTGTAACCATTCTTGGTTTTCAAGATACCAGTCTATGGTTTTTTCCAAGCCTTGTTCAAATGTTACTGATGGTTTCCAGCCAAGCTTTTCATTAATTTTGGAAGCATCAATAGCGTAACGCAAATCATGACCCGGTCTGTCCTTAACATAGGTAATCAAATTAGCAGATGTTCCTTCTTCCCTATCTAATTTTCTATCCATTATTTTGCATAAAAGATGAATCAATTCGATATTCTGCCATTCATTGAAACCACCAATATTGTAGGTTTCCTTTGTTTTTGCTTGATGAAATACTAAATCTATTGCCTTGGCATGGTCTTCAACGAAAAGCCAATCGCGGGTGTATTTTCCATCTCCATATACCGGCAACGATTTATTATGGATAATATTATGGATAAAAAGCGGAATCAACTTTTCTGGAAATTGATTCGGACCATAATTATTAGAACAATTTGTAATAACATAAGGCAATCCATAAGTTTCTCCATAGGCCCTTACAAAATGATCCGAGCTAGCTTTTGATGCAGAATAAGGAGAATTTGGTTCGTATGAAGTCGTTTCGCTAAAAAGTCCTTCAGCCCCTAATGTTCCATAAACCTCATCTGTACTGATGTGATAAAATAGTTTATCGTTCCAATTATCTTTCCATAAGGCTTTAAAGGCATTCAACAAGTTGAGTGTACCAATTACATTTGTTTTTACAAAATCCAAAGGATTTTCGATAGACCTATCAACGTGAGATTCTGCTGCTAGATGGATTACTTTTTCAAATTTGTATTCGGAAAAAATCGAATCTATATAGATCTCGTTCGTTATATCGCCTTTCAAAAAGGTATAATTTGGATAATCTTCAATGTCTGACAAATTCTCTAAGTTTCCTGCATAGGTCAATGCGTCCAAATTAAAGATATGATATCCAATATAGGTTTTTAAAAAATGTCTCACAACATGTGATCCTATGAATCCAGCTCCTCCTGTTATAAGTACTTTTTTCATCTTTCTTAGTTTGAGCTTCCTACTGATTGAAATATAAAACCATAACTAGCCATTTTTTTGGCATCCAAGATATTTCTGCCATCAAATACAAAAGCTGGCTTTTGCATGTTATCGTAAATTTTCTGCCAATCATATTCTTTGAATTCATCCCATTCTGTTAGTATTGCTATGGCATGAGCTCCTTTACAAGCCTCATAAGCATCTTCAACTACAGTAATGCCTTTTTTATTCAAGTCAGAAGATCTAGTTTCCAGATAATTCAAATCATTTAGGACTTTATTTTCTTTTACTTGAGGATCAAATACTGAAATTTTAGCCTGCTCATTCAATAGATAATCGGCAACATAAATTGCTGCAGATTCTCTAGTGTCATTTGTATCTTTTTTAAACGCCCAACCTAAAAACGCAATCTTTTTATCTGAAACGGTATTGTATAAAGTCGTGACTATATTGCTAGCAAACCTTCTTTTTTGATGATCGTTCATGATGATTACTTGTTCCCAATAATCTGCCACTTCATTCAATCCGTAAGATTTTGCTATGTAAACTAAATTGAGGATATCTTTTTGAAAGCATGAGCCTCCAAATCCTACGGATGCTTTAAGGAATTTTGAACCTATTCTGCTATCCATTCCAATTGCTCTTGCAACCTCACTAACATCTGCTCCAGTTTTTTCGCATAATTCAGACATAGCGTTTATCGAGGAAACTCTTTGTGCTAGGAAAGCATTTGCTGTTAGTTTAGACAATTCAGAGGACCATAAATTTGTTGTCAATATCTGTTTTTCTGGAACCCAGTTAGCATAGACGTCAACAAGTGCCTGAATAGCTTCTGCTCCTTCTGGAGTGGTATCACCGCCAATTAAAACCCTATCTGGGTTAAGCAAATCAGTTACTGCAGTTCCTTCAGCTAGAAATTCTGGGTTTGAAAGTATTTGAAATTGAACTCCGTTTCCTGTATTGTCGAGGATATTCTTGATAGCTTCGGCAGTTCTAACGGGTAATGTTGATTTTTCTACAACAATTTTATCCTCTTTTGCAATCGATGCAATTTGTCTTGCGCAAAGTTCAATATATTTCAAGTCTGCAGCCATACCTTTTCCAAGACCATAAGTCTTGGTGGGTGTATTTACAGAAATAAAAATCATTTGAGCTTCGTCAATTGCTTTTTCAACATCGGTGGAGAAGAATAAATTTCTTCCTCTGGCTTCAGCTACAATATCACTCAAGCCTGGCTCATAAATTGGAATATTATTTACATCTGGATCATTCCACAATGCAATTCTTTCTTCATTTAAATCAACAACAGTAACTTTTATATTTGGACACTTTTGGGCTATGATAGACATTGTTGGACCGCCAACATACCCAGCACCTATACAGCAAATATTATTTATTTTCATTATTATTTATATTACTAATATTTAAAAATCACTATTCTTTTTCCTCTTTTTTACTGCTATATTAGAAACCAGCGGCAAAGATAGAACTTATAATAGTGCTGAATTTTTATATTTTTAAAATCCCGCAAATACTACTTGAACTGCCTATTTTTTTTCTTAAACAATTAAATCTTTATATAAATCGGCTTATTATTCCCTTTCTGACTTCTTTTTTAGAATCTTTTTAATTGCCGTTAGTAAATTTCTATTTTCCTCCTCTTCATGGTATCCGGCTGAATAATTACCATAGCCGTAACCGTAACCATAGCCGTAACCATATTTTGCCTTACTCTCAAATCCATTGAGAATGATACTAACATTTTTTAGTTCTCCTCGCTTCACTCTATTATTAAGAATCGTTATCATTCCTTTTTTGGTAAAGTTTTGTCTGACAATATAGAGTGTATGATCAACATAATTAACTAATTCAAGTGAATCTGAAACCAAACCTACCGGAGGCGTATCAAGGATTATATAATCATATTTATCTTTGAGTTCGTCTAGCATTTCTTTCATAGCATCACTCATGATGAGCTCTGAAGGATTTGGAGGAATTGGCCCTGATGTTATGACATCCAAAAAAGGAATTTGTGTTTTCTGTGTAATTTCTTCAAGAGATCTCTGACCTATCAAATAATTTACTGCTCCAATTTCATTTGAAATTTTAAAATCGTCAAATATTTTTGGCTTTCTTAAGTCCAGACCTATGATGATTGTTTTCTTCTCGCTCATTGCAAAAACTGTAGCGATATTGATAGACGAAAATGTCTTTCCCTCACCGCTGACAGAAGAAGTTACCATAAGTGTTTTTGCACCTTGAACTTTTTGTTTTTTATACAAAAACTGCAAAGATGATCGGATAGATCTAAATGACTCTGCCAAGGCAGATTTAGATTTTTCGAATACAGCCAGATTACCGTCGCTTGGTTTTTTACCAATAATACCTATCAAAGGTAAATTAGTACTTTTGCTAATATCATCTGTGTTTTGTACCGAATCATTGATGAAGAAATTTCCGACAACAAAAAGCAAGGGAATTAAAAAACCTATAAACATAGCCAAAACATAATTAACCCCTGTTTTAGGACCTACCAAGCCTCCGCCTACGTCTTTGGCCGGATCAATAAATTTTATATCCGACACGTTTGCGGCTTTAATGATATCTGCTTGGCTTCTTTTTGCAAGAAGATCACTATAGATCGTACTGTTTAGGTCGTATTTTCTTTGTATAGTTACAAGTTGTTGCTGTTCTTCTGGTAATTTTTTTATGGAAGTTTCTGCCTTACCTATTTTTTCATTAATTAAATTTAAATCATAACGTATGGCCGTTTTTGCAGAATTGATGTTCTCTAACAACACTTTTTTTACCGCTTCCATTTGGTTGTCAAAGTCTTGAAAAAGTTTTTCGTTTTTAACAGCATATTTGTATTCCGATCTTCTGGTTGAAAGCTCTATCAGCTTTGAAACATTTCCAACGATGTTTGGATCTTCTATTCCGGCTACTGATGGAGCCGGAAGTTTTGAAAAATCAACACTTTGATTTAAATAGTTCCTTAAAAAATCATAGTAGGCTATTTTTCTAGTTATCCCATCTCTTTCAATATCAAATTGGGTAAGCCTTTCTGCAATTCTAGCTCCTCCGCTTTCAATATCGAATACTTTCTTGTCTTTAGTGAATTTTTTTAACTCATCTCCATTATCTGCCAATTGTCGTTCCATATCCAGCATTGTGCCATCAATGAATTCAATTGTATTCTTGGCAAATTGATTTTTGGCGGCAAGCTGATTATCCCTCAATACGTTTACGGTGGCATTCAAATACTTAACAAGTCTTGCTTTATTAGTACCTTGCATCGAGAGTGTAAGTATAGAACTGCCTTGAGCATTAGGCACAACGTTTAATCCCTGATATTGAGAAACTGTTCCATCAAAACTATTAAAGCTCACAAAATATTCATTACCCTTGTAAAATCCCGGTTTGTCTATTATTTCGAGTTTCCAGTTCAAAAAAGGTAATTCAACTTGCTCTCCAACTCTATATCTTTTTGTAAACGTTTCTTTTTGTACCGAAGTTGTCGTGTAACTATTATGGGAATAGTGGATTAATGAAACATTATCTGTTTCAAATGGAATGCTTATTTCGTAAACAGATTCGCTAATAAACTTTATCTTTATTAACTGCCCTAACAGTTGTCCTTGTTTCTTATCTATATTTACATAGAAAGGAACTTCTCCATAAGCATCTACAATATTATACTTGGATTGTTTTAAGTAATCAATATAAAATTCTAACTTTTCTACTACAACCTCATTATGCGATCTTGACTTAAGAGTTGTAGAAACCGTCTGCACCTGATCTGAAGTTCCTCCCCAATTAAAGACCAAATTAGTATTACCACTAAATAAAGGATTCGTTTCTTCTTTTACAGAAATCATATTTGACATTCCATAAATCTTCTCTTTCCTAATATTTACTTGATAGGCAACAATAAAAGCTATTGTCCAACTTAAAACAAACCATTTCCAATAGCCGATAGTCTTAAACAGAAATCCTTTAAAATCAAAATTATTTTGTCCTTCAAAAAATGAAAAATCTTTCGTATCCAGCATTTTATTATCTTGTAAGTAGTAAATAAGTTGTAGTCGCCAAGCTCAATAATGTAACAATTGTGCTTAGGGATTCTATACCCGTTTTTCCAGTTCCCCAAGCTTTTTGTTTCAATGGTTTTACATAGATATAATCATTTGGCTGCAAGTAGTAATAAGGAGATTTAATCACATCCACATCAGTCAAATCAATATCATGAATTTCAGTGCCATGCGGATATTGCCTAATTACAGTTACATTTTTCCTATCTCCCGTTACCAGGATATCACCCGCATTAGCAATCGCTTCCAAAACATTTACTTTTTCTTGATAGAGCACTTTTGATCCTGGCAAATTTATTTCTCCATTTACTGTAAACCTGAGGCCTGATAATTTTACATTTACAAAAATATTAGCTTCCTTATTGAAGTAATTCTCCAATAATTCCTTTTCAATTTTAATTCTTGTTTCCTCTAATGTATATCCTAAAACATTAACTTCTCCTAAAACTGGTATTCTAATATTACCATGATCATTGACTATAAAACCATTAAAATACAATCCTTGCTCACTTAATCCTTGAAAACTATTTCCGCTCTCCAGATTTGAAGGGTTAAAAAGCGCCACCAATGTTGGATCAATCGCTTTTATAGTAATATTTAAGATGTCATTTGTTTGTAATCTATAGGGCTTGATAACAACGGGGGTTACATTGTTCTCTGCTTTGCCTTTATCTTTTGTTTGTAAATAAATCAAATCTTTTGTTGGGACACAGGAGGTAAAAAAAAGCCCCATGCTTAGTAAAAAAAGCACTGCGTATTTCTTCATTTTTATCTTTTTAGCAAGCAAATATAGTTTTTCATTTACAATAATAAAATTCATCCGTGTTATAAAATCATTTAATTGCTCTTAAAGGAGTTTTCAAACGGCACGCGATGCAAGATACTGCGTCCCAAAGTAACCTCATCGGCATATTCCAACTCGTCTCCCACCGATATTCCTCTTGCAATTGTAGAAGTGATGATTTCACAATCTTGAATCTGCTTGTAGATATAAAAATTGGTCGTATCTCCCTCCATTGTTGAGCTCAAGGCAAAAATCAATTCTCTTACAGTTCCACTTTTTATTTTATCTACCAATGATGTAATCTTCAACTGGCTAGGCCCAACTCCATCGATTGGAGAAATTTTACCGCCCAAAACGTGATAGATTCCCTTGAATTGCCCTGTGTTCTCTATCGCCATCACATCGCGGATATCCTCCACCACACAAATCAGTTGATGGTCGCGATTTTTGTTCGTGCAGATTTCACAAACGTCAACATCGGATATATTATGGCAGCTTTCGCAGAATTTTATATCCTCGCGCATATTCAATAATGATTGTGACAGGAAAGCCGTTTGCTCTTGTGGCTGTTTCAATAAATGCAAGACCAATCGAAGCGCCGTTCGCTTGCCAATTCCCGGCAATTGCGACATTTCGTTTACTGCTTTTTCTAATAATTTTGAAGAAAATTCCATAGGTGCAAAAGTAAGGAAATTGTTTATTTGATGCTTCGATTATTTGGGTAATTCCATGACTTTTGCCATCAAAATAAATGGTTTATTCCTTAGATAAAACCGATTTGAGAACTTGGTCAAATAATCGTATAAACAAATAGTCAAATAAACATTTTTTTTCTACTTTGGCTTTAAATAAAAACCAGCTGATGACACCGATTACAATCCTCGTTTTAATCATTATTTATTTCGGAATCCTATTCCTGATTTCGCATTTTGTAAGCAAGAAAGACAGCGGAAACGATGCTTTTTTCAAAGCCAATAAAAACTCAAAATGGTATTTGGTGGCCTTTGGAATGATTGGAACAGCACTTTCTGGCGTTACTTTCATTTCCGTTCCGGGACAAGTGGGGTCGCCCGACATTCAGTTTAAATATTTCCAGTTTGTACTGGGAAATGCCATCGGTTTTATTTTGATTGCAAAAGTCCTCCTGCCACTTTATTATAGGATGAACCTCACTTCAATTTATGGTTATATCGAGCAACGGCTTGGGATTGTTTCCTATAAAACGGCAGCTTCGATATTTTTAATAAGCAGGACAATAGGTTCGGCAGCACGCTTGTATCTGGTGGTTATCGTCCTGCAGCGCTATGTTTTTGATGCCTTTGGTGTTCCGTTTTGGGTAACGGTCTTTGGATCTTTGGCCTTGATTTTTGCTTATACTTATCGCGGCGGACTCAAAACGATTATTATTACTGACACTTTGCAAACCGTTTTCTTGGTTTCATCGGTAATTTTCACCATTTATTTTATCTGCGACAGCCTTGATTATAATATCCCACAGGCATTTGAAGCCGTGAAGAACAGTAATTACTCAAAGATTTTCTTTTATGAAGATTGGCTCAAGAGTAATTTTGTAGTGAAACAAATTCTCGGTGGTATTTTCGTAACCATTGCAATGGTAGGACTCGACCAAGATTTGATGCAGAAAAACCTGAGCTGTAAAAACATTGGCGAAGCCCAAAAAAACATGTTCACCTTTACGGGAATTTTTGTCATCATCAACATCTTTTTCCTGAGCGTTGGTGCATTATTATATATGTATGCCGAGAAAAACGGAATCTCGGTGCCATTGGACAGTTTTACCGGAAAACCAAGAACCGATTTATTGTTCCCAGAAATTGCCTTCAATCATCTTACCTTGATTCCCGCAATTGTCTTTCTTCTTGGTTTGACGGCTGCGACTTTTGCCACAACCGATTCGGCATTGACGGCTTTGACAACCTCTTTCTGCGTAGATTTTCTTGGGATGGACAAAGCCGAAAATGCTTCGAATCCAAACATGGTTAGGACAAGACACCTGGTTCATATTGGTTTTTCGGCGTTGATGTTTGTCGTGATTGTCATCATCTATCTGCTGAACAGCGATTCTGTCGTGAGTTTGATTTTCAAGATTGCTTCCTATACCTACGGTCCGCTTTTGGGATTGTATACGTTTGGGCTGTTTATGAAAACAAAAACGGTGAAGGATAAGTTTGTTCCCATCATTTGTCTTTTGGCTCCAGCCATAACTTTTGTAATCAGTGCTTATTCGAAGGAACTTTTTGGCAATTATGAATTTGCGGAAGAGTTGATTATCCTGAACGGCGCCTTGACTTTTATCGGTTTGATGCTCATCAGCAAGAAGGCGACACAGCAAACGAGGTTTTAAGTTTCGGGAACAAAAATGGATTGTTCCCTAGCCCCGATTGGAGCTACTATCCTTTTTTTCTTGTCCCGAAGCTTCGGGACAAGAAAAAAAGGATAGTAGTGGAAAGTGGGAACATGGATTAAAAATACAAAACCACCTCTCGCTCCTAAATATGGCAAAGAATCATATTAGTACTGCCTCATTGAAAGCATCACAAGCGTGCATCCAATGGAAACTTCTATATTATTAAGCTTCAATAATTGATAAAACTCAGGATTTTCGGTTCCCGGATTGAAGATGACACGTTTTGGCTGTAGCCCTACGATGTAATTGTAATAGTCCCTTTGACGCGAAGGATTCAAATATAGGGTCACGGTGTGGACATTCGTGAAAGGCACTTGCTTGGTTTGGATCTTCACTCCTTCTACCTCGCCTTCCTTCTGCCCGATAGCCACAACCGATTGCTCGCTTCCCAATAACCTTTTGATGGCCATATTGGAATATCGCGATGTATTTTCGGATGCCCCGAGCACCAATGTTTTCTTGTTTTTCATAGCTTATATTTTATATAAATGTAGTGTTTATCAATGGAAGTTTTTATTCCTTTTGCATTTCTTTAATAGTTTCGTAGTAATCCACCGGAAGCATGTCACCGGCTTTCAAACTGCCAATATAACCTCCATAAAGTATTCCGTAGATGGGGCTATAATTACCATTTCTGTCCACATAAATTACCTTATCGGTGAATTCCACAATAGACTGTTTGTCCTTTTTATAAAGTATGTTGAAATTGGTTTTTACAAATTTATTGTTCTTTGTTTTCGAAAGTCGGATGGTATTGTTTAGATTTTCCTGGACTTTTACACTTGAAACCTCTTTTTGTGGCTCCTTGATAAGCGTCACTTTTTTTAGCCCAAGGGTATCTTTCATTTGGAAATAATCGTTCGGATTTACTTGAAATCCCTCTACAAAAAGTCGGGTTTCATTCTCTTGCCATGCATTGTTAGCTACTGTAAGCGCAAAATGTGTGGCAGATCCGTAGAAGGCTTCCTTACGTTTCTTATCGGCGCGCTTGTTTTTGGAAATATCTTTGTAGAAGGTAGTTCCTGCGAAAAAGCTACGGCTTTGATTAAATTTACTCAGACTTTTATAGGTGTAGAACACTTTGAAGTCTTCCAGATCAAAATTTACTTCATAATCCAGATGCTTGTTTACAATCTTTAGAGGATTTCTCGCGGTAGCGTTAAGCGTGTTGTTGGTAACATCATAGTACAGGACAATATCATTCTCATTGAGAATTTTACAGGATCTGCCAGCTTTAGACTCTCCGAGAAATTCTTCTTTAAACACTTTCATCATCTGCTTTCGACTAAAAGGGCCTCTGCCCACGACTACCTCATCCAGGTGGATGGACTCTTCTTCCAGAAGCACTTTGAGTTTTTTACCGGCATATTGTAAAGTATTATCCAATCTATAGGTCGAATAGCCCACAAAACTTACGACCAAAGAAGCATTATTGTTTTTGGTATAAATTTTAAAATAGCCGTTAGGGTCTGTGATTGTAGAGATGGTTGTACCATCCAGATAGACCGTTGCCCCGGGAAGTGTTTCTTTGGTCTTACTATCTACGACAGTACCTTCGAGCACTTGGGCTACCATTACAGTATTGGATAGTATAAAAACAAGCAACAGAATGAGTTTGTAGGTTTTGTCCATTTGTCTGGGTTTTTTACAAATATATCGCTTTAATTTTTTTTTCTATATCGTAATAATTATTTATTCATAACTTTACGAGTAACCAAAACCACGAACCTTAATTTTGCCAAAAAAACTATGGAATTATTTATCTACATTTTTGCCGCTCTTTTTTCAGTCTTGAATCCGATTGGCACTGTTCCTATCTTTGTGGGTCTGACACAGCACGATGATAAAAAGGAACGTTCAAGAATTTCGTTATGGACTGCAATTGATGTATTCCTAATTTTGATTATTTCCTTTTTTGTAGGCCAATATGTTCTGGACTTCTTCGGAATAAGCATTGAAGCATTGAGAATTGCGGGTGGTTTGATTATCGTGAGTTCGGGATTTTCGTTGCTGACGGGAAAGTTTAAAAAAACCAGGGGGATTAATAAAAAGGTGGAAAATGATGTTCAAAACCGAAATGATATTGCCTTGACGCCTCTAGCAATTCCTATGTTAGCTGGTCCGGGTTCTATTTCTTTATTGATTGCTTTTTATCAAGATCATCAGGAAACGCATGAAATTATAATTGCGAGTTTGGCAATTTTGGCTGTTGCTTTTTCTATTTTTATTATATTAAGAAGCGCCCATTATTTATCTAAAATACTTGGAGCTTCGGGTATTGTTGCTATTTCTAGGATTGTTGGTTTTATTGTTATTGCAATTGGTATCCAATATATAGTGAGCGCTATCGTAACGATAATCAAAGGAAACTTAATGTCATAAAAAAACCTTCACTCGAAAGTGAAGGTTTCCATTAAATAAACTTCAAAAAAATTCAAACAAAAAAACTGTCTTCTATATTTTGTTCTTAATTATTTAAGAATGATTTTTTTAGTGGTAGAATAATCTCCTGCATCAAACTTCAAAAGGTAAACTCCTGAATTCAAGAAATTCAAATCTAATTCTCTGCTGAAAAAACCTCCATTGCTGTTGATTGAAGTCTGGTACACTTGTGCACCTGTCATGCTGTAGATTGTTACTACATTCTTATCACTGTTTCCAGATGGCATTTCATATACCAAGTTGATTTTCTTGTCTGTTGACGGGTTTGGATATACACCAAAAGTCACGTTGTTTTCAAATTTTTCGCTATCAAGCTGTGCGGTTACATCTTCTTGATTAAAAGTGATTACACCAGTACTACTTCCTACGAAAGTTTGGAAATTTATTTTATAGATTGAACCATTCAGCAACTTAACGAAGAATGATTTTTGAGAGTCAACATTATAACCAAAGGTAGACATATTGAACGTTTTCCAATCATAACCAATAGTATTGATATCTTCTGAATATGTCAAATCTGTAGCAGTTCCACTAGCGCTTTCTGCAACTTGAACATCTGGGTGGTGTAGAACTCCAGTTACTGGATACATTACTTGACTTGGTTGCATTGCTTCATATTTTGTAAACAATAAATCCCACTCTGTATTTGCAGGCTCAGCCACTACTTGAGCATTTGTTTCCAAAGAATAGTAGTTGAAATTGTTTGTAGGGTTTGCTGTATTAGGTAGAGCAACCGTTTGATCTGCAGACCAAGCCGTTCCGTCCCAGCTAGAGTAAATGAAAGTATAACCTCCAAAGTATTCAACCATTTTTACTTTCTTATAAGTATTGTTAGCATACTTCAAAACAAATATGATTGTTCCTGTTACCTTATGAGTGGCTACGTTGTAAGTTCCCCAACCAAATCCAAAAGGAGGTGTTGATGCGCTACCATTGTCAAATGCTCCTCTTTCCCAAATTGTTTCGCTGTTGTAAAGACGTGTCCAGTTAGCCTCATTAGCTACGTTAATGTTTGCCCAATCCGCTAGATTGTTTGAAGCTTCAAAAGTTTGAATTCCCTTCGCGTCATTAGTTCTAATTGCCATGCTCATACTGCTTTTTCTGTAGAAAGCAATATCCCATAATGTATTAGCAAAAGGTGTTGCTGTTTGATTAGCTAATTTAAAATAGACTTGGTTGCCATAAGATGGTCCCATTGTTACAGTACTTGTTGTTACCTGAGCAGATACAAGTGCACTGAAAAGTAAGGACGAAAATAAAAGTAAACTTTTTTTCATGATTGTGAGTATTAAATTATGTTATTGTAAAAGTTGATATTCAAATTTAGGATAGCCTCTAACGCCGCTATCATTAAGAAAGCCAAGCATTTTTATCTTGTAGTAATTGTTATCGATATCTTTGATGATGTAGTATCTATCTGCAAAAGCGCCCCCTGTAAAAACATCTCTCCAATCTGCACCGATAACGCGCTGATCGTTTTGGAAACTGTCTTCACTTACATCCGACAATTTATAATCGGCATACGCTTTTACGTTTGTATTGACGCGGTATAATTTTACACCGGCTTTTAGATTATTCAGAACAAAATCGGAATATCCATAAGAACCTGCACCGTCAATTGTATTGGTAAAAACAGTGAAGCATAAATCCCACTTTGCTTTTTCTGGTTCTACGGCAACAATACTTTTTGTTGCAAGACTGAAGAATGTAAAATTGTAGGCATTATTTTTAGAAATACTTATTTCTTCGTGAGTAGTACTATTCAAATCAGCATGTTGAAGCAGATAGCCATTGGCTTGTTTCAAAATTCTGATCTTCTTCCAACCTCTTGAATCTCCGGCTACAGCCACACTTCCTACCGGTGGTGTTGATGTACCAACCGTATAGCCCATATTTACCAAATAAACTTTATTATTTTCTGCAATATCAGAAATCTCCTCAATGGCAGTTTGGTTTAGATGTCCGTTTGGATTGTCGATGTAATTTTCATTCGTTGGGTCGAAAGTACCTATTGCAACACTCGGAAAAAATTGCTCCACACTTGACTGGGTAACGGCATCAATATTGGTTGCATCAAGTTGCTTAACGGCCATATAAATCGATCCGTTTATGGTTACTCTAGAAGCTTCACCTCCATAAAAACCTAGATCCCAGCTGTCTCTTCGGGCTTTTGTTATTTCCTCCGTACTCAAATCAATAAACACTTGATCGCCTTGGTTTGGACCTCCTACTTCTGGTTGCATCACTGCACCGATAGAACGCTCAAATGAAATTATGGACTTGGTATAGCCTTGAATAGCCGTTTCTGAATTGTAATTGATTTTTATAACTTCAAATTCAACAGCCTTAGTATCGCTATCAAACGGAAAAATAAGGTTCTTAAAACTGAAAGAAATGGTCTTTTGACCTGTTTGGAAAGGCAAATCTAGCGTATTATTTTGAGCTAATGGTAGTGTAGAAAAATCTACGCCGTAGGTAGCATTGGTTGGGGTTATACGAACTAAGACAGATCCATCAACTTGGGCTTTTTCTGAAAAAACAAGCTTTATTTCTTGAACATCTTGAATCTTTGAAAAATCGTATGACAGCTTATCAAACGCAATTACAAAAGGTTGAGATGGAATTGAATCATCGGTTTGACAGGCGTTTATTCCGAATAGAATAAAAAATAGGGCTACTGCGTAAAGTCTAAATTTCATCTTATTAAAAGTTTAATTTGTATAGTAATTTCATAAAATAGGATCTTCCATATCCCATCAAGATGTTGGTCGCAGGTCCAGAATGTGCTCCACCTTCAACAGCAGTTGTGTTGATAGTTGTAATATCCATTATGTTTCTGGCTCCTACCGTAACTTCAAAGTTGTTCTTGAAAAATGATTTTTTTACAGTTGCATCAAGCCATGTAAATCCATCTTGTTTTCCTCTCACCAATATTGATTCGTTTGCTTCATTTCGCTTGTTTACAAACAGATACTGAGGCCCGCTGTATTTTACAAAAGCAGAAAAAACGGTATTAATTTTTTCAATTTTATAAGAAAGGTTTGCATTTACTTGAAAACCATATAAGAAGTCGTCGTTGTAATTTTCTCCGCTATCCAAAACTTTTGAAACTCCGGCAAACGTTACTCCTGCATTTGCAATCCAGTTTTTATAATTCAACGAAGTGGTAAATGAAGTTCCGATGGTTCTATAGATATCAATATTTCTATACTTGTATTCTAAAGGCGTTTCATTAACAATTACAAGCTCAATCCTATCCTTTACATCGATATACCAAGCTGAAAATTTATTATTTAACTGGATTCCTTCTTTTAATTTAGAAGTTTTATTCAAATGCAAGAAAGCAGAAACTCCTTGCTCAGGATTTAAATCCGGATTTCCCTGAACGTTATGATTCACATCCACCAGATAGGTGTAAAGCTCTTCATAATTTGGCAAACGTGGTGATGTTCCTACAATTGCTCTTAGCTCATAATCGTTCTTCAAAAGAAATCTGCTACTAAGCGACAAGGCTGTTTGTGTATCAAATTGAGAAGAAAACAAAGCTCTTATCCCTGGTCGGATGGAGATTTTATCATTGATATTGATTTCGCTTGATCCATATACATCATAAGAACCCAATCTTCTTTCAATATTATCCTGGAACATTCCGGTTCCCGCAAGGCTCGAAGAATAACCATTTATCTCGCTTACTTCATAGCCTACCTGAAAATCCACGGTCTTGTTATCTAAAAAATTACTAAAGTTTGCCTTTGAATAAAAACCATCTCTGGATTCATATTCAAATTTATTTACATCCGTCTTTTCTCCTCTTCTAATCCAATAGAAAAATTCTTCTACGTTTCTTTTTTGCTGTTGATATGAAAATGAGGCATCATAGTTCATAATGTTTTCAAACTTTCCTGTAAAATTCAAATGATGAAAAAAACGTTCCGAATTAAAAATTGCATCAGCAGATTTTGGATCGTTGGTACCGGTTTGGGTATTTTCATTTAGCTCTACAAATGAGCCAAATCGATCGGTCGTTTCTTTAAAAAATTCAAACTTGTAAAAGAAACGGTGGTCCATCAAGTTGTAGCTAATTAGAGATTTTACATTTAATTGTTCTTTCGGCAACCATTCATAACCTCTTAAACCGTCATTCTCTATATGATTAGGACCTTTCTTATCATTTAAAAAACCTTTGAAATCATTTGTAGTGACTACCGCATTTGCATACCATTTTTCATTAAAGTTATGTCCTACTTTCAACGATTGAATATGCCTTCCTCTGTCAACCAAATTGTACTCACTGCCAATGGTTTCTTCCTGAATATAGGGTGTGATTTCCCATTTATACTTAGAATTCTTTTTGGTAATAATGTTGATGATTCCTGAAACGGCATTTGCACCATATTCAACTCCCATGGAACCTTCCACAATTTCTATTTGCTGAATATCATCTAAATTGATTTGTGTCAAATCGGTATTATTCCCTAGTCCTTCGTCGTTGATAATTGGAATATTATCAACAAGAATTTTAAAATATTGAGCATCCAATCCAAATAACTGCACTCCAGATTTCCCTGTTGAAGCATTTGGAATGATATTGATATTCAAAGTCTGATTCAATAAATCAGCAAGATTGTTTCCTGCCTGTCTATCGATGTCTTCACGGGAAATTACTTTTACCTGGAATACAGATTTCTTTACTGATTGGGCATTATATTGACCTGTTATTACAACTTCTGAAAGATTATTTATTGAATCGTTTTCTTTTTCCTGACTAAAAGCAGTAAGAGATAAGAAAGGCAAAAGAAGAAAAAGGGTTTTGTTTCGCATTATTTAGACTTAATCTTAATAATTAAATATTTTTTGCAAATATATAAGTTATTTTTACTTGTTCTAAATAAATTTTAAATATTTTTGCACCAGAAATTTTTAAACAACTATAAAATGAAAACCCTGATTGCTTTATCAGCTGTCGCATTGCTTTCTTTCAGCGGAAATGCACAAAACAACAAAAAAGAAGACATCAAAGCCATTAAGTCGATGTGCGGATGTTATGAAGTTGAGTTCAACTTTGCAGAAACTTTCAATTATTCGAAAGATGAAAACTACAAACCATCTAAAACCAAGCATGAAAAAGCTTTGGAATGGGTAGAATTACTAGAAGACACACCCAACAAAATCGTTATGCAACATTTGTTGATTGTTAGCGATACTATGATCATCAAGCACTGGAGACAAGATTGGGAATATGAAAACACTAAATTCTACCAATTCTTTAAAGACAGAACTTGGAAGTTCCAAACTTTACCAAAAGAGGCTGTAAAAGGACAATGGACACAAAGAGTTTACCAAGTTGATGACAGTCCAAGATATGAAGGTTCAGCTACATGGGTTCACGTTGACGGAAGACACTACTGGGAAGACATCACGGATGCACCACTACCTAGAAGAGAGCACACTATTAGAGAAGATTATAATGTTTTGAAAAGAACAAACGTACACGAAATCACCAAAGCAGGTTGGACGCACGATCAAGACAACGAAAAAATCGTTAGAGACGACAGCGGAAAAGACGTAGTGTTAGCAAAAGAAAAAGGAACAGATTACTACACAAAAGTAGACGATTCAAAATGTAAGGCAGGTCAGAAATACTGGAAAGAAAATGCTGCAATGTGGAAAAACGTTCGCGCTAAATGGCAAACAGTTTTTGACAGAAACAAAGATTTGAATCTTGAAGCTTCTGTAAACAAAAAACCTTTGTTCATGCACCTATTTGATTTGAAACCTACTGCAACAAAAGCAGAATCTGATAAAATCATTGACAGCTTTGTAAAATAAGAAGCTATTCTTTTATAATAAAAAAGGCCTTTTCGATTGAAAAGGCCTTTTTTTTATGAACTATAATTATCTTATTCTCTTACAATCTTAGCTCCAATAGCTCTCAATCGTTCGTCGATGTTTTCATAACCTCTGTCGATTTGCTCGATGTTTTGAATCGTACTTGTTCCTTTTGCAGAAAGTGCCGCGATCAATAATGAAATTCCTGCGCGGATGTCTGGAGAAGACATTACAGTCGCTTTCAATTGCGATTCGAAATTATGCCCCATAACTACTGCCCTATGCGGATCACACAACATGATTTTAGCGCCCATATCGATCAATTTGTCCACAAAGAACAAACGGCTTTCAAACATCTTTTGGTGAATCAACACATCTCCTTTTGCTTGGGTAGCAACTACCAAAACGATACTCAATAAGTCTGGAGTAAAACCAGGCCAAGGAGCATCGGCAATTGTCAAGATAGAACCATCAATATCAGTTTTGATTTCATATCCGTCTTTGTGTTCTGGAATATAAATATCATCCCCTCTTCTTTCAAGCGTAATACCTAATTTTCTGAATGTATTCGGAATAACACCTAGATTATCCCAGCTTACATTCTTGATTGTAATTTCGCTTCTTGTCATGGCGGCAAGACCAATCCAAGAACCGATTTCAATCATATCTGGAAGAATCCTGTGTGTACAACCTCCAAGGCTTTCAACACCTTCAATTGTCAACAAGTTTGAACCTACGCCGGTGATTTTTGCCCCCATTGAGTTCAACATCTTGCACAATTGTTGTAAATATGGCTCACAAGCGGCATTGTAAATAGTTGTAGTTCCTTTTGCCAAAACGGCTGCCATCACGATGTTTGCTGTTCCGGTTACCGAAGCTTCGTCCAGAAGCATATTGGTTCCCTGCAATCCTTCAGCTGGGGTTTCTACACCATAAAAATGATCTTCCCTGTTGTATCTGAATTTTGCTCCAAGATTGATGAAACCTTCAAAGTGCGTATCCAATCTTCTTCTTCCAATCTTGTCTCCTCCTGGTTTTGGGATGTATCCTTTTCCGAAACGAGCCAAAAGCGGACCAACAATCATGATCGATCCTCTTAACGAACCTCCTTCTTTCTTGAACGCTTCCGTTTCAAGGTAGCCAACGTTTACCTCATCGGCTTGAAAGGTAATCGAACCTCTTTCATTCCTTTGGATTTTTACACCAAGATTTCCTAAAAGTGTAATCAATTTATTGACATCAATGATATCCGGAATGTTGTTGATGGTTACTTTTTCTGGAGTTAAAAGTACTGCACACAAAATCTGTAATGCTTCATTCTTTGCTCCTTGTGGTGTAATTTCTCCCTTTAAACGAGTACCACCTTCGATTTTAAAAACTGCCATTTCTTTAGTTATAAGTTATACGTTGTAGGTTGTAGGTTCTATGTTTAAACATAACTTTCAACCAGAACGCTTCTATTATTTTCTATTTTGATTTTTATGATTAGGGTTGTTCGGTTTACTACCTCCCTTTTTCATTATTTTTGGTTTCTGAGGGCCGCTGGACATGATTTTGTTTGAGGCTCTCTGGTTTGTTCGTATCAATTCTGTGGTATTCAACAACTCTTCGCTACTGCCCAAAAGATTAATCCTACCGCCGGAAAGTTCGTATAAATGCTCAAAAATGACGTCGTCCTTTACGGTATCTTTGTTCCAGCTCAAGAAGGATTTCTTCATGTGGTTTGCAATTACTTTTACCAAGGCACTTTTCAATTCGCTTTCCTCCCATTTGTTGGCCACATCAATCATGTACTTGATGTTGTTGCCGTAAAAACGGTATTTCGGGAAATTCTGAGGATAGCTTAACGGATCTGGTCGAAGCTGCAGCACCTCGCGTGAAGGAATTGGATACGGAGAATCTACATCCAATTTGAAATCGGACATGATGAAGATCTGGTCCCAGAGCTTGTGCTGAAAATCCAACACATCACGCAAATGCGGATTTAACGAACCCATTACCTGAATGATGTAGCGGGCCGCTTTATTGCGCTCTTCACGGTCTTCAATTACGGTAGCCTGATCGATCAGTTTTTGCAGATGGCGACCATATTCTGGAATGATCAGGTGCTGTCTTTCGGAATTGTATTCCAAATTAAACACTACGTCGTTCGCATTTTCTTTTATATATTTTTCAGTCATATTTATAGGGAAACTATACCTTCGATTGTAGAGACTTCGATGTACTTGTCGATGATTTCCTGAGCGCTTTTCATTTGCACATCTACGGAAAGGCTTGTGAATTTTGCGGTCTTGGATTGTGAGGTTTTAATCACTGCTCCCAAACAATCGAATGCGTTCTTTACGGCTTCAATCTTCTGTTCGTCTGTAGGGACAATAAATTTAAACAAGTATTCGGCTGGCCAGGTATTGGTGTTGTCTAGCTCGGTTTTTAGCCTTTCATAAAATTCTTCGGTCTTCTTATCCATCTGTCATTAAAAATAAAGAGCAAATATACATTATTTTGATTTATGATTTTGGTTTTGAAGTTTAAGAAATTCTGGGGCAAGGCTTTGGTTTTTGATGGTGGTATGGCTTTTTGATTTGATTTAGGGTTGGTTTGTTTTTGCTTCTGTTGGTGTTGAAGTTGCCAAGGCTTATTCAAATGTTGCCAACGTACAATCTAAAGTTGCCAACGCTTATTCAAATGTTGCCAACGTGTAATCTAAAGTTGCCAAGGCTTATTCTAATGTTGCCAACGTATAATCTATAATTGCCAACGCTTATTCTAATGTTGCCAACGTATAATCTAAAGTTGCCAAAGCTTATTCTAATGTTGCCAACGTGTAATCTAAAGTTGCCAAAGCTTATTCTAATGTTGCCAACGTGTAATCTATAGTTGCCAAAGCTTATTCTAATGTTACCAACGTGTAATCTAAAGTTTCCAAAGCTTATTTCATACTTGTCGGAGCGATTTCAAAGATTGTCGGAGGGTTTTCAAAAGTTGTAGGAATGATTTCAAAGGTTGTCGGAACGATTTCAAAAGTTGTCGAAGGGATTTCAAAGATTGTCGGAGCGATTTCAAAGGTTGTCGGAGGGAATTCAAAAGTTGTCGGAACTAATTCAAAAGTTATCAGAGGGTATTCTGAAATTTCTTTAGGGTTTTATAATTGTAGGAAATAAATGATTACTTTAGTGGAGAAATGTCTTTATCAGACTTACAAACAAGTTGCAAGCAACTATCAAACTTCTAGAAAACAACGAATTATGAGAGAATTGTTTTCACAAAAGACTCAAGAAGAATTAAAATCTTATGTCTATATTTTAATTGATCCAAGAGATAACAAAATATTCTATGTTGGAAAAGGTCATGGAAATCGCATTTTTTCTCATATTAATGAAGTAATATTTAATCCAAGCATTACTGAAAAATTAGAAACAATTCGAGCTATTAAAGCAGTCAATTTAAATGTTAAACACTTCATAGTTAAACACGGATTAGAAGAAAAAGAAGCGTTAATTGTTGAATCTGTCTTAATTGACTTTTTAACTTTTAGAGATTTTGCAGAAGTTGCTAAAATTTCAAATATTGTTGCAGGACATAATTCATTTAATCAAGGAATTAAGACTATTAATGAATGTGAAATGCTTTATGACTGTGAAGAATTAAAAAAAGAAGATATAAAACATAAGGTTTTGGTTATCAATATAAACAAAACCTACGACAATAAAAGAAAAAAGAAAAGTGATAATCCAGTTTATGACAGACCAAATATTTATGAAGCAACTAGAGGTTGGTGGGTTTTAGACAAAAACAGAGCAGAAAATTCAGATTTTGTTTTAGCCGAATATAAAGGAATAATAAGAGCAATATTTAGACCTGAAAAATGGGTTCAAGATATTGAATATAGAGGAACGAAAAGATGGGGATTTGAAGGTTCAGAAATTACTACAAAAGAAATCCTTGATATTTATATGAATAAAGAAGTTCCGAAAATTAGAGGAATGGCAAATCCAATTCGTTATTTTGAAAAAATTTAGTATTGCAAATAATATCTACAACTAACACCCTGAGCCGCTATCTCGAAGTTTTCGGGGAATTGACATTTTTATCTCGCAAAGAAATCCTATCTTGGCAGAGCTAACTTAGTCCTCTTAAACCGCAACTTCGTTAGCAAGCTAAGCCTTCCCAGAAATCTCAAAACGCGCGTAGAGAATTCAATAAAATCCAATCATTTTTATACTATTTCAGCCATTTAAAGTATTTTTGTAATAGACTTAAATTGTAGTCAAATCTCTATGAAAAACATTGACAAAAATAGTTTAGAAAACGCATATCGATTGTTTGAATCGAATGATATTGACAAAATAGAAATCGGAACGACAAAAGGTCTTCAAGGTATCCACCACTATCTATTTGATGGCTTATATGATTTTGCCGGAGAAATTAGAAGACTCAATATTTCAAAAGGTGGTTTTAGATTTGCAAACGCATTATATCTCAATGAAATTTTAGTGAAGATCGAGCAAATGCCAGAAAATAATTTTCAAGAAATTATTGCTAAATATGTCGAGATGAATATTGCACATCCGTTTATGGAAGGCAACGGCAGATCGATGAGAATTTGGCTGGATATGATTTTAAAAAACAGCCTTCACAAAGTTGTAAATTGGCAATTCGTAGACAAAACGCTTTACTTACAGTCAATGGAAAGAAGCCCTATTAATGATTTAGAATTACGGACTTTACTACAAGAAAACCTAACAGACGAAGTTGACAACAGGGAAATTATCTTTAAAGGAATTGAACAGTCTTATTATTATGAAGGCTACGAAAAGGAGGATTAATAAAATATTTTGTAAAGCGTATTTTGCTAACCGCCTCTAACTGCAATCGCAGCGTTTTCGGTAACCAAAAGTTGTATTTATCCAAGAAATTCTATCTTAGTAGAAAGAACCTTAGCACCAAAATCAGAAAAAAATCTGCAAAATATGTTCAAGAAAATATTCCTAATACTCTTATTGAATTTAATTTCCATAGAATTTGTTGCCGCTCAGAATTGTGATTACGAAGAGTATTACAAGAATATTGAATTCGCTCGAAAGGAATATGCAAATGATAATTTTAAAGAGGCAAGTAAGCTTTATAAAATCGCTTTCGAGAGCACCGATTTCCCATTTGGAACTGACTTATGCATTGCTTTTAAAGTTGCGCAAAAAACCAAAGATGAGATTTGGATGGAACAAATTGCCATACAATTAGCGAAAGGTGGCGTTCCGTTGAAGTACTTTAAATTCTTTACTAAATACAAATGGTCCAAAAAATTTTATACTCAATTTCCACAGTATGAAAAGTATTTTAATGAAAATTTCGACCTAGAGTTTAGAAAAACACTTGTTGATGTGGCAAAACTTGACAAAGAAACAAATAACCGTTTCCATGATTGGCGGACGCGAAAAGAAGCGCATTCAGTTGACACATTAGTTGCCGAAATGACAAATGTTTCACTTGGATTTCAAAAAATGATTGAGAAATTTGGATTTCCTACTGAACAGAAAATTGGGTACTATTATAACAAAGGTGATGTAAACGAACTTCCAACGTTTGTACTGTTTACCCATATTTACCAAAGAGGTGAGTTATTATATAAAGAGCGATTAACCGAATTAGCTTGCAAGGGAAGCTTAACTCAATTCCAATCTAAGCAACTTGAAAATATACGCGGATTAGGCAACAGTACTGGAATTGTTCAAGAAATGAAAGCTAGAGAAAAGAAGTATCGAAAAAATGAATAAATATAGATGCTAAACTATTCACATAATTAGATAGTATTGCTTTCTTGGAAAATACTGCGAGGATTTATGTACTTTGATTAGCTAGAAATACAGAACTTTTCAACTGAAAAATTGTAGTTTCGGGAAGAAAACTTATCTTGCATCAACCCCAAACCAAAGCCCCTTATGAGCATCATCAAACTAAAAGAAATAGAAAACAGTTCTGAAAACCCAGTCTATGCACAACTCGGAGCGCTTTTGCAGGAATTGGAAAAGAAGACACTATCCGATGAAGTGGTGCGGTCCATCAACCAGGATATCGAAGAATTGAATTCCACCTCTGCCAGCGGTTCCTCGCTAGAAAAACTGGCAAAGCAAAAACAGACAAACATTGTAAAGCTTGTAGAAAAGCACCACAAGATCGTACCCCAAAACTATTACCGCAACATTTGGCTGGCCGTCGGGATGTCCGCCATTGGCTTACCCATTGGTACTCTTTTCGGATTATTGATGGGCAATATGGCGCTACTCGCCATCGGACTGCCTATCGGGATGGGAATTGGCGTAGTAGTAGGCACTAATATGGACAAAAAAGCAGCCGCTGAAGGACGACAGTTGGATATTGAACTGAAGCATTAATTTTTTTTTACCAATGAAAAAACTGCTGTTCATCACCCTATTCCTACTGGCAAATCTGAGTGGAATTGGCCAGACCAAAAACCAATACCCAAAGGAAATCACCAAGCCAGAATTTGGTACTATCCTCGACAGCCTTAAAGTACAAGGCGCCGTTCTAATTTATGATATAAAAAACAACACCTATTATTCCAACGATTTTTCTTGGGCAAAAACCGGCTTTATTCCCGCATCAACCTTCAAGATTCCGAATTCGATCATCGCTTTAGAAACCGGAGTGGTTGACAATGATTCAACGATCTTTAAATGGAATGGAGAAAAACGCAGCTTCAAAAGATGGGAAGAAGACCTTACCTTTAAGAAAGCATTCCAAGTTTCGTGCGTGCCCTGCTATCAGGAAATTGCCCGAAAAGTGGGCGTATCCAGAATGAAATCCTATTTAAAAAAACTTGACTACAAGGGAATGGTTTTCGACACGCTGACCATTGATAATTTTTGGTTGCAAGGGAAATCCAAAATCTCTCAGATGCAACAAATTGACTTCCTGCAAAGATTGTATTTTTCGAAATTGCCAATTTCAAAACGAACCGAAACCATCATGAAAGACATCATGCTGTTGGAGAAAACCGACCACTACAGCTTGAGCGGAAAAACAGGCTGGGGAATGCGAAACGACATCAACAATGGCTGGATCGTAGGTTATCTGGAAGCAAACAATGCGGTTTATTTCTTTGCCACAAACATAGAAAAAGCCGAAACAAATTCTGATGAGTTTCCGTCCATCCGAATAAATGCTACAAAGGAAGCCTTTAGAAAATTAAAGTTGATGGAATTTAGAATTGGAAATAGATAAATGGCTGTGGTCCGCTGGTTGAAGTAGCATATACCACCCAGAAAGCAAGTGCGAGTACCAATGCCTTGACAACAATCGGCATCTTATCAAAACACAATTTCATAAAATCAACCACTTTCTCTGGAAGGAAATGCCACGCAAACCCAATTGTCATTACAATAAATACGTTTTGATATCCTTGAATGATCGTGAGCCATTCGTTCAAGTGGAATTGAAGTTGACCGATGTTATTGATCAATTCAAAAGCCGTCTTGAAGTCTTTTGCACGGAAGAAAATCCAGCAGAATACCACAAAATGGAACGTCAAAATCACACTAATGAACAACGTAAGTTTGTTTTTCGGCAATTTGATGTAATCTTTAAAGAAACGCTCGACTACCAAAGCCAATCCGTGCAAAACACCCCAGATAACGAACTTCCAGGAAGCCCCATGCCATAATCCTCCGAGAAGCATTGTCAGGAAGAGATTCACATACATGCGTACTTTTCCTTTTCGATTACCGCCAAGCGAAATATACAAGTAATCCCTTAGCCAAGTTGACAACGAAATATGCCACCTTCTCCAGAATTCCGTTATAGAAGCCGATTTATAAGGCGTCCTAAAGTTGACCGACAACTTAAAGCCCATCAACAATGCGATACCAATCGCCATATCCGAGTAACCGGAGAAATCACAGTAAATCTGGATCGCATATCCATAAGAAGCCATCAGATTTTCAAAAGGCGTATACATATTGGGTGAATCAAACACACGATCCACAAAATTCAACGAGATATAATCAGAAATAAAAGTCTTCTTGATCAAACCTCCAATAATAAGGAACAAGGCACGATTCACATCCTCACGCGTCAGATTCAACTTTGCATAAATCTGCGGAATAAACTCCGAAGCCCTAACAATCGGTCCGGCCACAAGTTGCGGGAAGAATGAAACGAAGAACATATAATCGAGGATGTTCTTGGTAGGTTGCAGTTCTCTTCTATAAATGTCAATGATATAACTCATCGACTGGAAGGTATAAAACGAAATCCCGACCGGCAGGATAATGTCGTGAAATGGTATGTTATGATCGAAAATGCCGTTGTAGTTGTCAATCAAAAAGTTGGTGTACTTGAAATAACCCAGGAACGAAAGATTAAGAATCACACTCAGCACGAGGTAGAACTTGCGGTAGGCCTGCAAGGTTTCGTTGTAGAGCATCTTCGCAAGGTTATAATCTACAACCCCCGAAAACAGCAAGAGTACAAAGTACGCACCACTCGATTTATAGTAGAAAAACAACGAAAACGCAAACACATAAACGTTCCTGAACGTAAAGGTTTTCGCTTTAGTCGTAAGAATATAGATCGGATAGAATATCAGGAACATACCCAAGAACAACGCGGTGTTGAACAATATCGGCTCTTTCGGGTTGAACGTAAACCAACCCTCAACGGTAGCCATTGTGACATTTCCGAAAATTTCGGTGAACCAATTCGGCATTTGAGATAAACTTATCACTCCTTGATCGTTTTATAATTTTGAAAAGCGTTTAAAATGGCTTCCGCCAATAAATCGCCTTGTTTTTCGTATCCTGTTTTGGTGTAATGCACCTTGTCTTTACCAATTAAACCACGTTGCGCATTTCTTCCCACACCGTATAATCCGCCGAATTGCGAATACAAATCCCAAACGGCATAGTTGAACTCTTCGGCTTTTTCGATGATGTTTTTGGCATAGTCTGCACAAAATGTATTCGGATATCTTCGTTTGAATAAGGACGGTGGCGGTGTGGCAACCAAAACCTCGGCATTCGGATTCTGAGCTTTTACACTTTGGATAAACACATCCAACAGGTTCATATAATCCTGCGATTTCATGTGGTCGAAGGATTCGTTTGTTCCGAGAGAAACCACAATCAAATCCGGCTGAAGCGCTTTCAACTGCTCAAAAAACAGCGGGTATTTGTTGTAATCCGATAATCGCGCTCCGTTTACGCCAATATTATGGTACAAAATCCCTGATTGATTGTTCTCCAAAACCACTCCGTTCAATTCAAATTCCTTTTGCTCCTTGTTTGGAATCAGGTAAATTTTTTCCAATGTTTCATCACTTCTGTAAAAATGCGAATCGGCATCAGCAGTCATTTCCAACGGAATAAATTCTGAACGCGAAATCGAACGCTTCTGCATTTCATTCGTTGGAATCTTCAAGGTTTTTCCTGCTCGGATGTTGTTCGATTTTAAACCGTTTGACTTTTTTATCTGTGCGATTGAAACATTGTATTTATCTGCAATAATCGATAAAGCCTCGCCATTCTTGATTTTGTGTGTAATCTTTTTTGGTACATCCGATTCCAACACGATGGTCTTTTTGGCAGTTGCCACTTGAAACATATTGGCGTTTTTAGGTGTAACAATCTTAATCAGATTGAAATAATTATCAGCCTGTTTGGCATTGACTTCAATCGCAAAATCATCGTTTCGGGACGAAAGTAAAATGCCACTCAAACCAACGTTGCTTCCATTTACGGGTGAAACAATTCGGTAATTGTTCCAACTTTCGTTGGAAGAGAATTTTACGTCCCAAGAACCATTTGTTCTGGCCAAATTATGTGGAAAAATCAATCCACGACCTCCGTTACCGAAAGTATCCTGCAATTTTTCACGCACTACATTCGTCATCAAATCGGCTTGAATGTGTGAGTCGCCAATATGTACGATGTTTACTTTTTGTGAAGTGGTATTGTTTTCAAGATTCGCCAGTTTCTGGTAGAATTTTCGAAGGGCATTCGAGTTAAGGATACCGTTATCCGGAATATCAACCTCAACCGAATCAACCGAAACCGAGTCGATTTCGACATACGAAGAATCGATGGTCTGGGCTGAAACAACTCCAACAAAGAATAGAAATAACGCTATGTAATGCCAATTAATTTGCATCTTTCTCCTCCTCGTCTTTTGGGAAAATCGTATCTAAAAGCGATTTCTCCTTTTCTTTTTCCTTTTCCGGTTGCTTGCGGTTTTGCCTTAAAACCTTATATTGCTTGTATCCGTCGTTGAGTTGCTGGTACAACAATCCTGCGATTTTTTTCGCCCCTCGGAAGTTGAAATGCGTATAATCCTTATTGGCCATAGCCGGCTCTTCCTCCGTCCATTTCACCATCGAACCATCGCCACCCATCAACGTATAAAGATTGACGTAGCTCGATTTTGTCTTAACGGCATAACGCTTTTGAGCATTCGTCAGTGGAACAACAGCCGAATCGGTTTTCATTTCGGTTTCGTATTTTGAAGCCTTATCCGCTGTAGAAACAATCAAAATCGAAACACCTGAAAAACATTCTTTCAAACGGTTCACGGTTCGGGTCATACTTTTATCGTACCACGTATAATCTTTCGTTCCGTAATTTAAAACATTGGTTCCGTAATGAAGGATGATCAAATCGTAGTCTAATTTCTCTTGAAACGCCTTCATCAACGACACATCAAATTTGGAAATCGGGATTCCAGAATTTCCTCTTTGCGAGAAATTATCGACATGGACACCTTTTCCATCGTCGAAATTAAATCCGTAAATCGGAATAGAATCGGCTTTAATAAAATCAGCCTTCAAGGCTTTTAAACCTGATTTTGGAAGCGCCAACGTGTTCAAAAGATTATTCGGAACCAGTTTTTTATTCAAGGTATCTTTTCCGATGATAAAGCTGACTTCTCCTTTTTTGTTTTTTGCACTTCCGTAGAAAAGCGTCGGATTGTCGAGCTGTGAAGTGAATTTTGACCTTCCTGCTTTGAATTTCACCCACTCTACTTTAGCAGTATCATTGGCAAAAAACACATGACCGTTTACACCAAAAGCTCTTTTCGGATACTTTACATTCAAATAGGATTGCGTTTTCCAATTAGTTGAAAATTGGTGCTCGATGGAACTTCTAGATGCCGCCGATTCTGAAGTAATGGCTACAAAACCAACTCCTGTTCCTCCAAAATTCTGTTGGAAATAATTCCTGAAATCCTGCACAATCATATCGCCATCCGTCATTGAATCGCCGAAATACGCAATTCTTACGTTTCCTTTTTGAGCAGTTTCAAGCTGGTATAACTTTTCGTAGAAGGCAATCAGGTATTGGTTTCCTTTATAATTCTCATACGTTTCCTCTGGGAAAGTAACGCCGTTGGTTTCGTAATATACGATAGGCTGGTTCGCCAAAGTATCGCCAATATCAGCCTTAGAAACATCTTCGGCTTCAAAGGCATCAATCAGCATGCTGTCGATTAGTACATTTTTGGTTGCACCCGCTTTTTCAGAGAATATTTTTTTAGGCAATATTCTTTTTACTCCTAAAAAGAATATTGCAGATAGAAGTACAATTAAGAACGACTGAAAAAAATAAGATTTCGAATTATTCACTTAAAAATTTATAAGTTATGAATTACATACGTTCAGGAACCGAAATCCCCAACAAACCAAATGCAGAAGCAATCGTATCGGCTACTTTTTGAGACAATTGTACTCTGAAGGTTTTGTCTGTAACATTATCTGTTCCTAAAATCGGTACCATTTGATAGAATGAATTGTATTCTTTTACTAAATCATAGGTATAGTTTGCAATCAAGGCCGGGCTATGGTTTTGAGCGGCATTCTGAATGATTTCAGGGTACAGCTCCAATTGCTTGATCAATTCCTTTTCCTTTTCGTGCAATGTTACTTCCGAAGTGGAGAACTTCACAGCATTAAACTCAAAATCAGCCTTACGGATAATCGATTGGATTCTCGCATACGTATATTGAATAAACGGACCTGTGTTTCCTTGAAAATCTACCGATTCTTCAGGATTGAACAAGATTCGTTTCTTAGGATCCACTTTTAGGATGTAATATTTCAAAGCTCCAAGTCCGATGGTGTTGTATAATCTTGCCTTTTCTTCGTCAGAATAACCGTCCAACTTTCCTAATTCTTCCGAAATATTCTTTGCCGTTTCGGTCATTTCGTTCATCAAATCATCGGCATCCACAACAGTTCCTTCACGGCTTTTCATTTTTCCGGATGGCAAATCAACCATTCCGTAAGAAAGATGGAACAGGTTTTCCGACCAGTCAAATCCTAGCTTTTTCAGGATCAGGAACAATACCTTGAAGTGATAGTCCTGCTCGTTTCCTACGGTATACACCATTCCGCCTACATCTGGAAAATCCTTTACACGCTGGATTGCCGTTCCGATGTCCTGCGTCATATAAACCGCCGTTCCGTCCGAACGAAGCACGATTTTACGATCCAAACCTTCATCGGTCAGATCAATCCAAACCGAACCATCAGGATCTTTTTCGAAAACACCTTTTTCCAATCCGATTTGAACCACATCCTTTCCTAGAAGATAAGTATTGCTTTCATAATAATAAGAGTCGAAGTCAACGCCCATGCTTTTATAGGTAGAGGCAAAACCATCGTACACCCATTGGTTCATTTTCTTCCAAAGATCGATTACTTCTGGCTTTCCAGCTTCCCAATCCAAAAGCATTTGCTGGGCTTCCAAGATAATCGGAGCCTGCTTCTTTGCTTCCTCTTCGGTTTTGCCTTGCGCAATCAATTCGTTGATTTGGTTTTTATATTCCTTGTCAAAAGCAACATAATAGTTTCCAACCAATTTATCGCCTTTCAAACCCGTATTTTCTGGAGTTTCGTTCTTGCCTGCTTTTTCCCAAGCCAGCATCGACTTGCAGATATGAATTCCTCTGTCGTTGATGATTTGTGTCTTGTAGACTTTCTTTCCAGAAGCCTTGATGATTTCGGCTACGGAATAACCCAAAAGATTGTTTCGAACGTGTCCCAGGTGCAAAGGCTTATTGGTATTTGGTGAAGAATATTCGACCATAACCGCCTTGTCGCCTTCGGTTGGAGCTGCAAATCCAAATTGTTTGTCTTCCTTGATTGTATTGAAGAAATTCAAATAATAAGCATCTGAAATAACGATGTTCAGGAATCCCGAAACCACATTAAAACCGCTAACTTCCTCCACATTTTCTACCAAATAGCTTCCAATCTTGTTTCCCAACTCCACCGGATTGCTCTTGATTTGCTTCAATAACGGAAAAAGCACCATTGTAATATCACCTTCAAATTCCCTACGCGTTGCCTGAAATTCAATTTTTTCAACGGCAGTATCAAATACAACCTGAATAGCTTTCTGGATCTCGGGGGTAAGTGTTTGAATTAATGACATGGTATATTTTTTTTTAAGTGTGCAAAGATAATTTTAATTCGGTAATCTCCGTACAGGAAATCCATATAAATATTATTGCGGAAAATTATTTTTTTCTACAAATTCAGCCGTATAAAATCCTTGATTCCTACCGAATTACAGCTTCTGATAAAAATAATTTAAAAAAAGATATTCCGAAGCTGTAACATAATTTCAAAATGCGAGTCTATTAGGGAACTCGAATGAATTATCATTTTAGTAGAATAACAATCATCACACGAGCGCCAGCGAACTGACGCAGTAATCAAAAAACAAACGTTATGAGAATTAAGTTGCTCTTCCTGTTCCTCTTTGGAACATTGTTTTCTATGCATGCTCAAAATGCAGGGACAATTTCAGGAAAAGTTGTCGATCAGAAAAATGTACCCGTTTCCTATGCTACCATTGCCATCAAAGAAGGCGCGGCAGTGATCACCGGAGGAATTACCGATGATAATGGCGATTTCCAAATCAAGAATCTGGCTTTAAAGAATTACACCGTGGAAATTGCTTTCATTGGATATACTTCTATTACCGTAAAGGCCGATTTGACCAATCAAAAAAGTCTTGCACTTCCTAAAATAACGTTGATTGAAGAAGCGACACAGCTTCAAGGAGTTGAAGTGGTTCAAGAACGTTCGACGGTGGAGCAAAAAATCGACAGAAGGGTAATCAATGTGGGACGTGATTTGACAACTGCCGGAGCGACTGCATCGGAAATCATGAACAACATCCCTTCGGTAAACGTAGATCAGGACGGCAAACTCTCCTTGAGAGGAAACCAGAACGTACGTGTATTGATTGACGGAAGACCAACAAACATCGACCCTGCCCAATTATTAAAACAAATTCCATCAACATCGATCAAGAAAATCGAGTTGATTACCAATCCTAGTGCAAAATACAATCCGGAAGGAATGTCGGGAATCATCAATATTGTGTTGCATAAAAATTCAAACGATGGTTTCAACGGAAGTTTGAATGCGGGAATCACTTTTGGTGAAACACCTAAATTCAACAACTCTTTGGACATGAACTACCGTACCGGAAAAGTGAACTTTTTCGGAAACGTGGGAAGCAACTTCGGAAAGAACTTCAACGACGGAGAGATCAATCGTTTTGATAATAATTCGAAACAAATCCTGGACATCGTAAACGATAATGAATCGTATCTGTACAAAATCGGGATGGACTATTACATCAACGACAACAATACCCTTTCGTTCTACACCAACCAAAGTGCTGTTGATGGAGTGGGTAATGTAAACACCGACATCAACTACCTGAGCTTTACACAGCCAAGGGTTTTGCAACTTGCAGAATACCTGACCGATAATAAAAACGGTACTTATAACTTGGCCTACAAGCACAAATTTGCAAAGGAAGGACACGTTTTGGATGTAGAAGGAAACTTCAATGACTTCGAACAGAACCAAAATGCGAATTTCAACACTACGATTTTTGATACACCAAACACGAGCGATATATACTCGGATAAAATCAAAGACAGCAGGCAACTTTCGACCTTGAACGTAGATTACATCAATCCACTATCGGATAAATCTACTTTGGAACTTGGTGCAGAAGCAAGACTTACGAGAACGGAGAACAATTACCTTACAGGGAATACGCTTTCTACTTTTACGATGAGTCAGTATGATTATGATATCGACATCTATTCTGCATACGCAACTTTCGGACAGAAGTTTGAAAAGTTCAGCTACCAAGTGGGAGCGCGTTTTGAAAGCTATAAGGTGAAAGCCGATTTCAGAAGCAACGACATCGATCCTTTGGAAAGGAATAAATATTTCGAAGACGATTATTTGACGGTGTATCCTTCGGCTTATGTAACGTATAATTTGAATGAGAAAAACATGTTCCAATTGAGCTACAGCCGTCGTGTGGACCGTCCGAGTTTGGAACAGACAAAACCAGTCAGGGAGTTCTCTACGCCATTGGTAACAAGTTTAGGAAATCAGGAATTGGAGCCACAGTTTACCAACTCTATGGAGGTAAATTATACCAAGATGTTCGGGAAAGGTTCTTCTTTTACGGCAGGTGTTTTCTACCGATTGATCAACGACGAGATCAACCGTGTGTTGTATCCAAACGATAAAACACCAGACAACGACGACGATTTGATTATGAGTTTTGCCAACTTCGACAACAATACAGCCTTTGGATTTGAATTGTCGGCCAATTATAAAATCACGAAATGGTGGGACATCCAGCCGGCAATTGATTACTCCAGCATCTCACAAAAAGGCTTGGTGTCGGTTATCCAACCGGGCAGTAACCCGCAGGTTTTTGATTATGTAGAGAAAGAAATTGATGCCAATGCGTTTAATGCGCGTCTGAACAGTAACTTTAGAGTGAACCCTCGTTTGAGCTTCCTATTGTTTGGATTCTACCGAGGCGGTGTGGACGGTATCCAGAACAACAGCCACGAAATGTATAAGATTGATGCAGGCGGACGCTACACGCTTTTGAACAACAAGATGTCCATCAGTTTGCGTTTTAATGACATCTTCAACCAGATGGAATATGGCTTTGATGCACAGAACCCTTACGTGAGTCGTGGTCGTTTTGGCTGGGAAAGCCAGACGGTTTATTTCGGTATCAACTATATGTTTGGTGGTGGAAAAAACAGAGCATTGCAACGTAAATACCGCGACGACAACACCAAGCAAGGTGGCGGCGGTATGTTTTAATGTGAAGTATATAATTTGAGTTAGTCATGAAATCCCTTTCGTTTTGAGAGGGATTTTTTTTGTTTTGGGGTTTCTTTACTGCCCCTCGACTGCGCTCGGGATGACAGAGATTGCGGTTGTATTTTAATTTCCTCCATTTTTTTGGGTTTCTCTCGAACTCTTTCGGGTTTCTCTCGTACTTTTTTGGCTTCTCTCGAACTTTTTCGGGTTTCTCTCGACCTCTTTTGGGTTTCTCTCGAACTTTTTCGGGTTTCTCTCGACCTCTTTTGGGTTTCTCTCGAACTTTTTTGGCTTCTCTCGACCTCAGTTGCGTTTCTCTCGAACTTTTTTGGCTTCTCTCGACCTCAGTTGCGTTTCTCTCGTACTCTTTTGATTGTATGTGTTTTACTTTTCAAAAAAAAGCAGTGCAAGTATGTGGAATGTTTTTTTTTATTACATTCGTAATTATCCTGTTAGCGGGCGATGATGGGATGATGTAGAAATTAGTAAAGCTTACCCCTCATAAAACTATTTCTAAAAGCCAAGTAATATTAATTAAAATTGAATAATTATGAGTAAGAATGTTAAGTTTAGGAATGAGGAGTATGCTCCGGGTGCTTCTTTTTTGATGTCTAGTTTTAGTAGGGACCGAGCGGATCTTGAGGTCTATTTTAGTGAATTTACTCCTGCGTATGAGGCTGAATTTGGGGCTCAGATTAAAGCTGTTGAGAAGATGGAGAGTGATGTTGTGCTGAGTTTGAAACAGGAGGAGGCTACGAAGCTTTTGTATGGAAAGGCGGACGCTATGAACAAGAATATGAATGTTTTGTCGTTTTATTTTATGAAGGCGAAAGTGCCAACGGATGTGATCACGAAGGCGAAAAGCCAGTTGATGAAACGCAATGTGGAAGGGGCTTGCAAGCATATTGAGAGTATTGTTCAGGTGGTGCAGGAAGAAGAGACGAAGCTGGTTCCTTTTGGTATGAAGGTTGGTTATAGCGTGGTTCTGGATGGGCTGAATGAGGAATTGAAGGTGCTGAATGTGAAACAGAATGACCTGATGAACGAGGGTGAAGGGTTGACGACGGTTAATGCTAAGGAGTATAAGAAGTTGTATGAATATATCCAGAATATTTGCAGGGCAGGAAAGATTCTTTTTGATGACACTTATAAGGAGGATGAATATACGATCCAGCAGTTGATTAGGCGCATGCGGTCTGGGAATGAAGGGGGAAAGAATTAGGTTTTATAAGGCTCGGGGTTTCCGGGTCTTTTTTTTGGCCCCCGCTCTGCGAAGTCTCCCGACTTCGCACACAATTTACTTCAACCTCAATAAGAATCATACCGCTGTACATTATTCACATTCAAAACACCCGCTCTCATTTGTTTTTTTTCAAATATAAAAAAAATGATTTTTATTGGATGCGAAGTCGGGAGACTTCGCAGAGCAGGCAACAGTATACCATTAATATTTTAAAGAACTAATTTTTTCTTAACCTTTATTAATAAAATACTTTCCTACATTTACTCAGCCCTAATTTACCTTTTTAAAATTTTACTATGAAAAAAACAATCCTACTACTCCTTCTAGCATTCACTTTTGCTTGCAACAAAGACGACGATAATAATTCTAGTACCAATCCCATAGACCAACTTCCGCCTCCTACACAGATAGGTGCTAATACCTTTGGTTGCCTGTTAGATGGTAAAGTTTTTAAACCTGGCACAGGCCCCAACCCTCTTGACTGTGTTTACCAATTGATCAATGGTGAGTACTATTTCTCCTTACAAGCTAATAAGCGAGATACTGAAAACAATACTATTCTAATTGGATTAAGTACAAATGCAAAACAAATAAATCAAAATACTACATATGCATTAGCAGGTAATATACCTGCTAATGCATATGGAACATATGCATTAGCAGGTATATTTAACACAACAGATGATGCTAACTATATTGGAGAAATGACCATAACATATTTGAACAACCAAATTGTATCAGGAACATTTTGGTTTGATGTTCTAGATTTTCAAGGAAACCTTCATGAAATCAGAGAAGGACGTTTCGACATGCAATACACCAACTAGTAACCCTCAAACAATTAAAATATGAACAAAATTTTCTCTTTTTGCAAAGGGCTGCTCTTGCTGTGCCTTTTCTCAACTGGCTTTCTACAGGCCCAGAAAAATGTAAATTCGGAGTATGCCATACAAATCAATGCCATATTCGAAAATCTGGACAAGACCAAAAACCACTAATATATACTGGCTAACAACACTCTAAAACCAAAATAGTAAAGAAATAATTTTTCCTTAACCTTTAGTAGTGAAAATTTTTCCTACATTTACTCAGCCTTAATTTACCTTTTTAAAATTTTACTATGAAAAAAACAATCCTACTACTCATCACATTTTTTACACTAAACAGCTGTAATAAGGACGATAACCCCTTTAGTGGCAGTGACAAACTCCCTCCAGAAACCCAAACAGGTGCCAATACCGCCGGTTGTTTGATAAATGGCAAAGT
>NZ_JBMGQS010000019.1:0-73784 GCF_049060005.1 Flavobacterium sp. PLA-1-15
GGCTCAAAAGGTCTTTCATTAAGGTAAATTTTCAACGCTAATCCGGTAAATAAGAATAGAACAAGCAACACATAAAAGCTTTTCAAATCTTTATTTGCATGGTAAATCAATCCGATCACGCCAAGAATGAATGGCAAGAAGAAGTAGAAGTTTCGTCCTTTGTTGTTTAAAACATCCGAAGGAAGGTTTTCTTGGGAGCCTAATCTTGCTTCATCAATAAATTTAATACCGCTCATCCAGTTCCCGTCAAGGTTGTCGTATTTTCCTTGATTGTCGTTTTGTCTTCCGGCAAAATTCCACATCAAGTACCTCCAATACATATATCCGAATTGGTATTCAAACATAAATCCTAAATTATCGCTCATTGTTGGTTTTTCAATGATGAGGTATTCGCCATAGCTTTTTAGGAACTTATGGTAGCCATCGAGATCAATTTCTCTTTGATTGAATGCCTTTCTGAACTCAGCAATAATCTGAACCAGTTCTTTTTCGTGTGCATATTCCGGATTGATTCTGAATTCAACCGGCTTTGTAAACGTCATATAGTTGGTGGCATGATCTACGCTCCACATTCTAGGAAGATAGCCTTTTTGCTTGTCGTCGCTGTTTTGCTCAGCATTTTTATAATTGTTTACGATGACATATTTTCCAGTCTTGTAATCTCTTTCATAGTTAGGAGCCTTGTCCAAATAAGGTGTGTCTGGATCCAACCCAGCATAAGTATCTGTAAATTGAGGTCCGTAGAACAAAGGATTTACACCGTATTGTTCTCTATTATAATAAGCCAAAACTTCACGTGCATCTGATGGTCTATTTTCGTTAATTACCGTATTGGCATTCGCACGGATAGGCAACATCATCCAAGTAGAGAAACCAATAAGAATAAACAGGATACTTAATATTAAAGTGTTGATTTGTACATATCCTTTAGTTCTAGTGTACTTTAAACCAAAATAAAAGAAAGCAACTAGTAATAATGCCACGAAAATGGTTCCAGAATCAAATGGTAATCCGATGCTGTTTACCATAAAAACTTCTGTTTTACCAAACAATGCCATTGTCAATGGTAATAATAATTTGAAGATAAATAGCAACACCGATACCACAACGATGTTGGCAATGATGAAGTTTTTTACGGTAATTTTGTTGTAATGCTTAAAGTAGTATAAAAATCCGATGGATGGAATGGTCAGCAAAGCCATGAAGTGGACTCCAAACGACAATCCAATTACAAGTGATATTATAAGCAACCATCTGTTTCCTCTTGGTGTAAACATGTCTTGTTCCCAACGTAATCCAAGCCAGAACAAAACAGCAATAAATAGAGATGCCATCGAATAAACTTCGGCCTCAACTGCATTAAACCAAAAGCTATCGGAGAAAGTGTAAGCCAAAGAACCTACAAATGCACTTCCTAATATTACAACTGCATTGCTGTTATCGACTTCAGAAAATTGTGAAATCAGCTTTTTTAATAAAATGGTCATCGACCAAAACATAAATAAAATGGTAAAAGCACTCGAAAAAACCGACATCATATTTACCATCAAAGCTACCTGAGAAGGTTCCAATGCAAACATTGCAAAGAAGGCTCCTATCATTTGATATAAAGGTGCACCAGGCGGATGTCCTACTTCTAATTTAGCGGAAGTTGCAATATATTCTCCACAGTCCCAAAAACTTAAAGTTGGTTCAACAGTTAGTGTATAGGTTGCTAATGCAATTGCAAAAGCAGTCCATCCTAAAATTGTGTTCCATTTTTTAAAGTTAAATGTCATCATATTTACGTAATGATTTGTTTTTATTTATCCGAATACAAAGAAAACCCTTTTTTGCTTAATGGAATGATAAAAAATATTTTTTAATTTTTTTTGTAAAAAAATTTGCGAGAACTGATTTTTGTTTTAAATTTGCACTCGCAATAAGCAAGCTGGTCTATGGTGTAATGGTAACACAACTGTTTTTGGTGCAGTCTTTCTAGGTTCGAGTCCTAGTAGACCAACAAAAAACCTCTCAAGAAATTGAGAGGTTTTTTTATGCAATAAACTTAAATTTTAGAGCTTAAATCTTGAAAGTAATCACAGGTCTTATTGCGTGGTTTACAATATCTTCACTGATACTTCCGTTGAAAAAATGTGCCAAACCTGTTCTTCCGTGTGTGCACATTCCGATTAAATCTGCGTCAACACTGTTAGAATAATTGATGATTCCTTTTTCGATATTAGCATCATTATAAATGTTTAATGAGTAATTGTTGATTGAGAAATTCTTTACAAAATCATTCATGATTCTCTCGGCCGTAATAGTTGTTTTGAAGCTGTTTGGTGTGTTGATCATTACCAAATTTAAATTTGCATTAAACAAATTAGCAAAATCAACTAGCTTTTGAAATGGTTTTTTAATCTCTCCAGAAAAATCAGAAGCAAATACAAAGTTTTCGGCTTTAAATTCGTTAATTTCATTTTTGATTACCAAAACAGGAATATCTGAAGCGCGAACTACTTTTTCTGTATTAGATCCGATAAACATTTCTTGGAAACCAGAAGAACCATGAGATCCCATTACGATTAAATCTACGCTGTGTTCTTTACTATAAGTGTAAATTCCTTCAAAAGCTTTTTCTATTCTGGCTTCGGCAGAAACAGTAAGTCCATCTAAGTAGCTTTCTTCTTTAAGGTCATCAAGCCTTTCGTTGGTTTTTCTTAAAAACAACATTACTTCAGGAATGTTTACGCCACTACTCACGGCATCGCTCATGTGGGTTGGCAAATCAAGAAGGTTTAATAGAAGTATTTCGCTATTGTTTTTTTTAGCAATTTGAGCAGCTACTTTAAGTGCGTATTCAGCGTGTTCAGAAAAGTCTGTGGGTACTAAAATTCGTTTCATAAAAAAGGAATAAAGGTTGGTATTTTAATTGTTTTCTTTTGATGTATTAAAGGTATGAATATTTTAAGATTAAACAATGATTTTTGATTTATAAAAAAATCACTATATTTGCACCGTTATTTACTAAAAATTGAATAATGAGGGAAGCAATGCTTCCCTCTTTTTATAAAATTATGACATTCAAAGAAAAAGTTAGCGATTTATTAAATGAGGGTTTAAAAGAAAAACCGTCTATCTTTCTAATTGATATGACCATTACGGATGCATTCAAAATTATCGTAACTTTAGATGGTGATAATGGAGTGCAATTGCAAGATTGCATTGATGTTAGCCGTTCAATAGAACATAATTTGGATAGAGAAGAACAGGATTTTTCTCTAGAAGTAGCTTCGGTTGGAGTGGGTTCGCCTTTGAAGATCGTTCGCCAATACAAAAAAAATATTGGACGGATGTTGATTGTAAAGTTGGCCGAATCAACAATTGAAGCAGAATTGGTAGACGCTAATGATGAATTCATCACATTGGCATGGGAAGCGAGAGAACCTAAAAAATTAGGAAAAGGTAAGGAAACTGTTCAGAAAAGACAGGAAATTCCATACACAGATATAAAAGAAGCAATTGTTACAGTAATATTTTAATTATGGAAAATTTAGCATTAATCGATTCATTTTCAGAGTTTAAAGATGACAAGCTCATTGATCGTGTAACGCTTATGGCAATCTTGGAAGATGTATTTAGAAATGCATTGAAAAAGAAATTTGGTTCTGATGATAATTTTGACATCATCATCAATCCTGATAAAGGAGATATGGAAATCTGGCAGAGAAGAGTGATTGTGGCGGATGATGACCTGGATTTGGATCACCTAGAAATTACCTTAACGGAAGCTAGAAAAATTGAACCAGATTTTGAAATCGGAGAAGAGGTTTCAGAAGAAGTAAAACTAATTGATTTAGGAAGAAGAGCTATTTTGGCCTTGCGTCAAAACCTTATTTCTAAAATCCACGAACACGATAATACAAATCTTTACAAGCAATTTAAAGATTTAATTGGTGAAATTTATACTGCAGAAGTGCACCACGTTCGTCCAAGAGTTGTAATTTTGGTGGATGATGAAGGAAATGAGATTGTTCTTCCAAAAGAAAAACAAATCCCATCTGACTTTTTCCGTAAAGGAGATAATGTTAGAGGAATCATTGAAAACGTTGAATTGAAAGGAAACAAGCCTCAAATTATTATGTCTAGAACTTCTGAGAAGTTTTTAGAGAAATTGTTCGAGCAAGAAATTCCAGAGGTTTTCGACGGTTTGATTATGGTTAAGAATGTAGTGAGAATTCCAGGTGAAAAAGCAAAAGTAGCCGTAGATTCTTATGACGATAGAATTGATCCAGTTGGAGCTTGCGTAGGTATGAAAGGTTCGCGTATTCACGGAATTGTACGTGAATTAGGAAACGAAAATATCGACGTAATCAATTACACAACAAATGCTCAATTGTATATTACAAGAGCATTGAGTCCTGCAAAAGTATCTTCCATCAAAATCGATGAAGAAAACAAAAGAGCGGAAGTGTTTTTGAAATTAGAAGAAGTATCGAAAGCAATTGGTAGAGGAGGTCATAACATTAAATTGGCCGGTCAATTAACAGGATATGAGCTAGATGTAATCAGAGAAGGAAACATCGCGGAAGAAGAAGATGATGTTGAATTAACAGAATTCTCAGATGAAATTGAAGCTTGGGTTATTGAAGAATTTGCTAAAATTGGTTTGGATACGGCAAGAAGCATCTTAAAGCAAGATGTTAACGATTTAGTAAGAAGAACAGATCTTGAAGAGGAAACGATTCTTGATGTGATGAGAATATTAAATGAAGAGTTTAATGCCTAATTAACTCTTCTTACAACAACACAACAAAATAGGTAATAATAAAAAGTTTTTATGTCTGAAGAGAGAGTAATAAGAATAAACAAGGTTTTAAGGGAATTCAATATTTCGTTAGAAAGAGCCGTTGATTATCTGAAAGATAAGGGAATTGCCATTGATGCAAATCCAAACGCCAAAATTTCTGATGCGGAATATGGTATCCTGCAAAATCAATTTGCTGGCGATAAGGGGAAAAAGGAAGCTTCACTGGAAGTAAGTGAAGAGAAGAGAAAAGAAAAAGAAGCTTTGCGTATCGAAAGAGAAAAAGAAATCGAAGACAAACGCAAGCAGGACGAAGAACGTGCAAGACAACAAGAAGTAATCAAGGCGAAAGCTACGGTTTCTGGTCCTAAACAAGTGGGAACTATTGATCTGAATCCTAAAAAACCTGCAACAGCACCAGTTGCAAAAGCAGAAGAGCCAGTTGCTCCAGCAAAACCTGTTGAAACTCCTCCAGTACAAAAAGCACCTGAAGTTGTAGCTGAAAAACAAGTTCAGCAAGAAGCTCCCAAAGAGAAGCCTGTTGTAGCGGAACAAAAAGTAGAAAAAACAGAAAAAGTTGAACCGAAAGCAACTCCGGTTGCTAAGGAAGAAGCGACAAAAGCAGAACCTGCTGCAACGCCAGAACAACCAGCTGATGAGGCCATCACAACACAATATGTTCAATTATCAGGAACTACTTTTACAGGAAAAACAATTGATTTATCTCAATTCAATAAGCCTAAGAAGAAAAAAGAGGAGCCTAAAATTGTTCCAAACAAACCGGGTGCTCCAGGTGCCGCAGGCGCGAACAATAATAACAAGAATAAGAGAAAAAGAATTCCAGGAAAACCAGGAGCACCGGGTCAAACAGGTGGAACTGCAACGCCAGGAAATATTATCCGTCCAAATGCTCCAGGAGCAGGTGGAAACAATGCAAACAGAAGTGCTCGACCAGGTTTCGTAAAAGGAAATCGTCCGGCAATTGTGGCAAAAGTGGAGCCTACGGAAGAAGAAGTTAAAAATCAAATTCGTGAAACCCTTGAAAAACTTCAAGGTAAAGGCGGTAAATCAAAAGCGGCCAAATACAGAAGGGATAAAAGAGATACGCACCGTCAGAAATCGGATGATGAGCAAAGAGCCATCGAAGAAGGAAGCAAAACAATCAAAGTAACAGAATTCGTTACCGTTGGTGAAATCGCTACGATGATGGATGTGCCAATTACGAAAGTAATCGGAACTTGTATGTCACTTGGAATCATGGTTACCATGAACCAGCGTCTTGATGCTGAAACATTGTCTATCGTTGCTGATGAATTTGGATATGAAGTAGAATTTATCACTACTGATATTGAAGAAGCTCAAGAAATCATCGAAGATAGAGAAGAAGATCTAGTGTCTAGAGCGCCGATTGTAACGGTAATGGGTCACGTCGATCACGGTAAGACATCGCTTTTGGATTACATCCGTAAAGAGAATGTTATCGCTGGTGAATCGGGAGGTATCACGCAACACATCGGAGCTTATGCTGTGACTTTGGATAACGGTCAAAAAATTACATTCTTGGATACTCCAGGTCACGAAGCGTTTACCGCGATGCGTGCTCGTGGAGCTCAAGTTACCGATATTGCAATCATCGTTGCTGCTGCGGATGATGATATCATGCCTCAGACAAAAGAAGCAATTTCGCATGCACAAGCTGCGAATGTTCCAATGATTTTTGCAATCAATAAAGTGGATAAGCCAGCTGCGAATCCAGAGAAAATTAAAGAACAATTGGCGGGTATGAATTTACTTGTTGAAGATTGGGGCGGAAAATACCAATCACATGATATTTCTGCTAAAGTAGGAACAGGTGTGAAAGATCTTCTAGAGAAAGTTTTATTAGAAGCTGAAATCCTTGACTTGAAAGCAAACCCTACGAAACCAGCTGTTGGTACTGTTGTGGAAGCGCAATTGGATAAAGGTAGAGGTTATGTTACAACAATATTGGTTCAAGCAGGAACTTTAAAAGTAGGTGACTACGTTTTAGCAGGTAAAAACCACGGTAAGATTAAGGCAATGCACGATGAAAGAGGAAACTCAATCAAAGAAGCAGGTCCATCAACGCCAATTTCAATCCTTGGATTGGATGGAGCACCAACTGCGGGTGATAAATTCAACGTTTTTGAAGACGAAAGAGAAGCGAAACAAATTGCTGCAAAACGTACGCAATTAATCCGCGAGCAATCGGCAAGAACTAAGAAACACACGACACTTGCGGAACTTGGACGTAGAATTGCTCTTGGACAGTTTAAAGAATTGAACATCATCATCAAGGGTGATGTGGATGGTTCGGTTGAAGCATTGGCGGATTCGTTCTCTAAATTATCTACTGAGGAAATCGAAATCAAGATCATCCACAAAGGTGTTGGGGCTATAACAGAAACTGATGTCAACTTGGCTTCTGCTTCTGATGCGATCATCATCGGATTTAATGTTCGTCCTGCTGTAAATGCAAAAGCGTTGGCAGATAAAGAAGAAATCGATATTCGTAACTACTCAATCATCTATGATGCAATCGACGACTTGAAAGATGCAATGGAAGGAATGCTTTCTCCAGAAATGAAGGAAGAAATCACAGGAACGGCAGAAATTCGTGAGATTTTCAAAATCTCGAAAGTGGGTTCAATCGCAGGTTGTATGGTTACCGATGGAAAAATATTCCGTTCTTCTAGAATCCGTTTGATCAGAGCCGGAGTGGTTATCCATACTGGTGAATTGGTTGCCTTGAAACGTTTTAAAGACGATGTGAAGGAAGTTTCTAAAGGTTATGACTGTGGTATGCAAATCAAAGGATATAATGATATCGAGCAATATGATGTCATCGAAGCATTCCAGGAAGTGGCTGTGAAGAAAAAGCTTAAATAGTAAGTTTATATAAATAAAAAATCCCGATTTCGATCGGGATTTTTTTATGCCTATTTGTTAGGTTTTATCAGGAGAGCGTTTGGATACCTTTTTTGCAAAGCAATAAGGTTTCTTTCGGCTTCAATTTTGGTTTTAAAATTGCCTACCCATACTTTGTAGTAAGGAGTGTTGAAAATTAGGGTTGCGTCAAGATTCTTGAATTCCTTCTTGAATTCATTTAACGTTTTTTTGGAATTTTCGCTATCGCCATTAAAAATCTGAATTTTGTATCGATCATTTATAGTTATGGATGAATTTATGCGTCTTTTTTCACTTAATAAACTCTCAAATTTTGAATCTTGTGTTACTGTAATTTTCTCATTCTGAGCATTTGAATTTAATGAGAAAATGGTTGTAGAGAATAATGCAAAAGTGAAATAATTTAATCCGATTTTTTTCATAAAGTGGTGTATTTTAAACAAATGTAGTATATATACAATTAAACAGAAGAATAAAATTATTTAGAATAGATATAAATTAAGAATTAAGATATATTTAGGGTTTTGAGAATAGTTCATAAATCGTATTTTTGTGCAAATTATAAATGACCTATAAGGTTTTCTCTGTTTTTCAAACAGAAAAAATCATACCAAAATTAGTCGATAATCATTTAAAATATGAAAAAAGTGGGTAACCATAATTCGATTTCAAGAATTCTACTGTTTAGTTTAGCTTTAATGCTAACGATTTCCGTTAAATCATTTTCTCAAGACGCTCCTGCTGCTCCGGTTGCAGAAACTGCTGCTGCTCCAGCTGCGGCTGGTGATGCTGCTGCGGGAAAAGCATTGTTTAATTCAAACTGTGCTGCTTGTCACAAGCTTGATGCTAAAATGACGGGTCCTGCTTTGAGAGGTGTTGCTGATAAGTACGACAAAGCTTGGTTGCATAAATGGATTAAAGATAGCCAAGGCTTGATTAAATCTGGAGATGCAACGGCTAAGAAAATCTTTGAAGAAAACAATAAGTCGGTGATGACTTCTTTTCCTCAATTGTCAGATGCTGATATAGATAATATCTTGGCTTATACATCTGAAGTTGCTCCGGCTGTAGAAAAACCAGCGGGTGCTACTGCAACGGGTGGTTCATCAGATTCGGGAATCTCAAACAATATCATTCTAGGTGCTTTGGTGCTTGTGATGGCAATGTTGGTTGTAATGTTGTTCTTGGTTCGTAATGTTCTTAATAAGATTGCTAAATCAAATGGAATTGAAGTTGCTCAAAAAGAAGCTACAATGCCAATCTGGAAAGCATACGCTAAAAATCAATTCTTGGTATTGGTGACTGCAATCTTGTTGTTGTTGTCAAGTGCTTATTTTGTATATGGATTCTTTATGCAGGTAGGTATTGATCAGAATTATGCTCCAATCCAGCCAATCCACTATTCGCACAAAATTCACGCTGGTGATAACGGTATTGATTGCAAATACTGTCACTCATCTGCAAGAACAAGTAAAACTGCTGGAATTCCTTCTTTAAATGTTTGTATGAACTGTCATAAGAATATTTCTGAATTCCAAGGTGATAAAGATTCTACTTATGTTGAATACAGCAAAGAATTCTACACTGCTGAAATTCAAAAATTATATGACGCTGTAGGTTGGGATAAAAACACTCAAAAATATACAGGTAAAACGAAACCAGTGAAATGGGTTCGTATTCATAATCTTCCTGATTTTGCTTACTTCAACCACTCTCAGCACGTTTCTGTTGCAGGTCTTGAATGTCAAAAATGTCACGGTCCTGTTGAAACTTATGAAGTGATGAAGCAATTCGCTCCATTAACGATGGGATGGTGTGTTGACTGTCACCGTGAGACAGATGTGAAGATGGAAGGAAACGAATACTACACAAAAATTCACGAAGAACTTGCTAAAAAATATGGCAAAAACAAACTTACGGCTGCTGATATGGGTGGTTTAGAGTGTGGAAAATGTCACTATTAATATTGTTTAAAAAACAATAGTCAGAAACAAGTAAAGAAAATAATTAAGAAGCTAATATTTATATAAGATGTCATCAAACAAAAAATACTGGAAAAGTGTTGAGGAACTAAACGAAAATAGTTCTATTGTTGAGACGTTAAGAAATAACGAATTTGTTGAAGCTATTCCTACGGATGAATTTCTGGGAGACGAAGCTGCTTTATCTGCTTCATCAACAACTCGTCGTGATTTCTTAAAGTACGTAGGATTTAGTACTGCTGCAGCATCGCTTGTGGCTTGCGAAGGTCCGGTTATCAAGTCTATTCCTTATGTAGTTCAGCCAGAGCAAATCATTCCTGGAGTTGCAGATTATTATGCCACTACCATTTTTGATGGTTTTGATTTTGCTAATTTGTTAGTAAAAACAAGAGAAGGCCGTCCTATCAAAATTGAAAATAATACAGTAGTTGGAGCTAAATTTTCAGCAAATGCAAGAGTTCACGCGTCTATCCTGTCTTTGTATGACAGTATGCGTTTGAAGCAACCAAAAATTGCTGGTAAAACGGCAACTTGGAGCGAAGTGGATTCAAAAGTTAAAGCGAGTCTTGCTGATGCTAAAGCAAAAGGCGGACAAGTTGTTTTGTTGACCAATACGCTTGCAAGTCCATCTACAGAGAAATTGATCGGTGAATTTATTGCGGCTAATCCAACCGCTAAACACGTAGTGTATGACGCAGTTTCTTCATCAGAAGCTTTGGATGCTTTCGAAATGGTTTATGGAGAAAGAGCTTTGGTTGATTATGATTTCTCAAAAGCGGGAACAATCGTTTCTGTTGGAGCTGATTTCTTAGGAGATTGGCAAGGTGGAAGTTATGATTCAGGTTATGCAAAAGGTAGAGTGCCTAAAAACGGTGTGATGTCTAAGCATATCCAAATCGAATCAAATATGACTTTGTCTGGTGCTGCGGCTGATAAGCGTATTCCTATGACTACGGCTTTTCAAAAACAAGCATTGGTGAAAATATACAATATCGTAACAGGTGCTTCTGTTTCTGTAAATCTTGGAAAATTTGATGCTGAAGTTACTAAAGCAGCTCAACAATTAAAAGCAGCTGGTTCTAAAGGAGTTTTAGTTTCTGGAATCGAAGACAAAAATGCTCAATTATTGGTTTTTGCAATCAATAGTGCATTGTCTAGCGAGGCTTTTACAACTTCAGGAACAAGACAAATTAGAAAAGGATCAAGTGCAAAAGTTGCTCAGTTGGTAAATGATATGAAAGCTGGAAGTGTTCATACATTGATCATGAGTGGTGTTAATCCTGCTTATTCTTTACCAAATGCTAAAGAATTTACAGATGCTTTGAAAAAAGTAAAGCTTTCTGTGACAGTTTCCTTGAAGGAAGACGAAACGGCTTTGGTTTCTAATATCGCACTTGGAACGACTCATTACTTGGAAGATTGGAATGATGTTTCTCTTACAAAAGGAACTTATTCATTGACGCAACCAACGATTCGTCCTTTATTTGCTGAAACTAAACAATTTCAAGATATCTTATTGTCTTGGACTGGTAATACAGCTTCTTATTATGATTATTTAAAAGCTAATGCGGCTTCTTACCTAGTGGGTACTACTTGGAACAAAGTGGTTCATGATGGTGTTTTTGTTGGAGCGGTTTCTGCTTCTGTTGGAGGGGCGGCTGATTATGCTGGTGCTGCAAATGCATTGGCTCAATCAAAAAATGTTGCTGGTTTAGAGTTGGTACTTTATACTAAAACAGGAATGGGAGACGGACAACAGGCAAACAATCCTTGGTTGCAAGAGTTTCCAGATCCAATCACAAGAGTTTCCTGGGATAACTATGTTACTGTTTCAAGAGCAGATGCTGAGAATTTGAAACTTGAAAACTATAATGTTGCAAATGGCGGACTTAACGGAAGCTATGTGAACTTGGTAGTTGATGGTACAACATTAGAAAAAGTGCCTGTAATCATCCAACCAGGGCAAGCTGTAGGAACTTTAGGCTTGTCATTAGGATACGGTAAAAAGGCGGCTTTAAAACAAGAAATGCAAGTAGGTGTTAATGCTTACACATTATATAAGAACTTTACTAATATCCAATCTGTTAAGGTGGAAAAAGTTGCTGGAGATCACGAGTTTGCTTGTGTTCAGTTGCAAAAAACATTAATGGGTCGTGGAGATATTCTTAAAGAAACTACTTTAGAAGTTTTCAATACAAAAGAAGCAAAAGACTGGAATATTGCACCAATGGTTTCATTGGATCATAACCCGGTTAAGGCTAAAGATGTAGATTTGTGGACTTCTTTTGATCGTTCAATAGGTCATCACTTTAACTTGTCTATCGACTTGAATGCTTGTACTGGTTGTGGAGCTTGCGTTATCGCTTGTCACGCTGAAAACAACGTTCCGGTTGTAGGTAAGACAGAGGTTAGAAGAAGCCGTGATATGCATTGGTTGCGTATCGACAGATATTACTCTTCAGAAGATACTTTCTCTGGAGATAATAAAAAGAAAGAAGAATTTGACGGGCTATTTGGTGATAAAGGTTCTTTAGGTGGATTTGGAGAGATGGAACATCCTTCAGATAATCCTCAAATTGCTTTCCAACCGGTAATGTGTCAGCACTGTAACCACGCTCCTTGTGAAACGGTTTGTCCAGTTGCCGCAACTTCTCACGGTCGTCAAGGTCAAAACCACATGGCATACAACAGATGTGTTGGTACTCGTTATTGTGCAAACAACTGTCCTTATAAAGTACGTCGTTTCAACTGGTTCTTGTACAACAAAAACAGTGAATTCGATTACCACATGAACGATGATTTAGGTCGTATGGTATTGAATCCAGATGTAAACGTTCGTTCAAGAGGGGTTATGGAAAAATGTTCTTTCTGTATCCAATCTACTCAAGCTGTAATCCTTAAGGCTAAACGCGAAGGAAGACCAGTTGCAAAAGGAGAATTCCATAATGCTGTTGCTTGTTCTGCAGCTTGTTCTTCAGGAGCTATGGTATTTGGAGATGTGAATGATAAAGAAGATGCTATCGTTGCATTGAAAGAAGACGATAGAATGTACCATTTATTGGAGCACGTTGGAACAAAACCTAATGTATTCTACCAAGTAAAAGTTAGAAATACATAGTAAAAAATAATTAATTAAGTAACATATAAAAGGATTATGTCGTCTCACTACGAAGCACCCATTAGAAAACCCTTAGTTATTGGTGATAAATCTTATCACGATATAACAGTAGATGTCGCTGCACCTGTTGAAGGAAGAGCCAATAAACAATGGTGGACAGTATTTACTATTGCATTAGTCGCCTTTTTATGGGGATTAGGCTGTATTATCTACACAATATCTACAGGAATCGGAACATGGGGATTAAATAAAACAATTGGTTGGGCATGGGATATCACTAACTTCGTTTGGTGGGTTGGTATCGGTCACGCTGGAACCTTGATTTCTGCGGTATTATTGTTATTCCGTCAGAAATGGAGAATGGCCATTAACCGTTCTGCGGAAGCGATGACCATCTTCTCTGTAGTTCAGGCAGGTTTATTCCCTATCATCCACATGGGACGTCCATGGTTAGCATACTGGGTTTTACCTATACCAAACCAATTCGGTTCATTATGGGTAAACTTTAACTCGCCACTTCTTTGGGACGTATTCGCAATCTCTACTTACCTTTCGGTTTCATTGGTTTTCTGGTGGACAGGTTTGCTTCCAGATTTTGCAATGCTTAGAGATAGAGCAATCACACCTTTTACAAAAAGAGTTTATTCAATATTAAGTTTCGGTTGGAGCGGTAGAGCAAAAGACTGGCAACGTTTCGAAGAAGTATCTTTGGTTCTTGCAGGTTTGGCAACTCCACTTGTACTTTCTGTACACACGATCGTATCTTTTGACTTCGCTACTTCTGTTATTCCAGGATGGCATACTACAATATTCCCTCCATACTTCGTTGCTGGAGCGGTATTCTCAGGATTTGCGATGGTAAATACCTTGCTTATCATTATGAGAAAAGTTTCAAACCTTGAAGCTTACATTACAATCCAACACATCGAATTGATGAATATCGTAATCATGATTACGGGATCTATCGTAGGTGTTGCATATATCACAGAGTTATTCGTAGCTTGGTATTCTGGAGTAGAGTATGAGCAATACGCTTTCTTGAACAGAGCAACAGGACCTTACGCTTGGGCATATTGGGCGATGATGACCTGTAACGTGTTCTCTCCTCAGTTCATGTGGTCTAAAAAATTAAGAACAAGTATCATGTTCTCTTTCGTAATCTCGATTGTGGTAAACATCGGTATGTGGTTTGAGCGTTTCGTAATTATCGTTACTTCTCTACACAGAGATTACCTTCCATCTTCTTGGACAATGTTCTCACCAACATTTGTAGATATCGGAATATTCATCGGAACAATTGGTTTCTTCTTCGTATTGTTCTTGCTTTATGCTCGTTCGTTCCCAGTAATTGCACAAGCAGAGGTTAAGACAATCTTGAAATCATCTGGAGAAAATTATAAAAAATTAAGAGAAGCAAATAAAGATTCACACCATGAGTAGTAATAAAGTTATATACGCTATTTACAATGATGATGATGTTTTGATGGATGCCGTAAAGAAAACACGTGCAGCACATCACCACATTGAAGAAGTTTTCACGCCATTCCCTGTTCACGGATTGGATAAAGCGATGGGAATAGCACCAACCCGATTAGCAATATGTGCTTTTATATACGGATTGTGTGGTTTGTCTTTCGCTACTTGGATGATGAATTATATTATGATTTCTGACTGGCCACAAGATATTGGTGGAAAACCAAGTTTCAGTTATATCGAAAACATGCCTGCATTCGTTCCGGTAATGTTTGAGATGACAGTATTTTTCGCAGCCCACTTAATGGTTATTACTTTCTATATGAGAAGTAGATTATGGCCATTCAAACAAGCAGAAAATCCTGATGTTAGAACTACAGACGACCATTTCTTGATGGAAGTTGCTGTAAACAATAACGAAGAAGAATTGGTTTCTTTTTTCCAGAATACAGGTGCAGTTGAAGTTAAAGTAATCGAAAAGCATTAATAGTAGATATGAAAAGCTTAAATAAAATAGTGATTTTATTAGGATTATCAGCACTGATAACTTCTTGTCACGATAAGAATAGTCCTAATTACCAATACTTTCCTAATATGTATGAGTCGGTAAGTTATGAAACTTACTCAGAATCTGCAGCTTTTGGAAATGGAAAAGAAGGACAATTGGTTCCAGAAGGAGCAATTAAAAGAGGATTTGTACCTTACGAATATCCAAATACAACTGAAGGTTATGAATTGGCTAAGGCTAATTTAAAGTCTCCTTTGGATTCTATTGCTAAAGGTTCTGATAAAGGTGCTCAACTGTATGGTGTTTACTGTGCAATTTGCCACGGAGAAAAAGGTGATGGAAAAGGAAATTTATCTAAAAGAGAAAAATTCCTAGGAGTTCCTAGCTATAAAGACAGAGTAATTACAGAAGGAAGTGTTTTCCACGTTGAAACTTACGGTTTGAATGCAATGGGATCTCACGCTAACCAATTGTCTCCGGATGAGCGTTGGATGGTAGCTTCTTATGTAATGAAGTTGAAAAGCGAATTATAATTGTATAACACTGATATATAAGATATGTACACATTTTCTAGCAAATTAAAAACGCTTGCAATCGTCCTAATGCTTTTAGGAGCTATTGGTATTGTAATTGGTTTTTTAAATGCACCAAAAGATATTGCAGAAGTAGAAAAAATCCTTGCTGCTGATAGCCACGGTCATGGTAATGCTCACGGTGATCATGCAACAGCAGATCATGCAGAAGCAAAACACGATGCACATGCTTCAGAGGCTGAAACTCATAAGGCAGAAGCTCATCATGAAGTTACAGATACTGTTGCTAAACTTAGCGATACTGTAGCGCATACTGATGAAGCGCATGATGCTACTCATGTAGCTACAGCTGTTGCTGAGCATCACCATGCAACTGACCATAAAGCAAAAGCTACTGAGCATGTAGATGCTAATGCAGAACATGAAAAGCATTTACATCACGTATTGCACCAATTGCAAAACAAACCTTGGTCAGCTTTATACGTTGCTTGTATTTTTGTGATGTTGATTTCATTAGGAGCTTTGGCTTTCTATGCAATCCAGCAAGTAGCTCAAGCAGGTTGGTCTCCAGTATTGTTCAGAGTAATGCAAGGTATTACATCTTATTTACCAGTTGGATCTGTGATTTTCTTTATTATTTTGGTTTTGACAGGTATGCATTTCAATCATTTGTTTGTTTGGATGAAAGAAGGTGTTGATGTTGTTGGACATGAAAATTATGACAAACTTATCGCTGGAAAAACAGGATATCTAAACGTACCATTTTGGTTGATCAGAGCTGCAATTTTCTTGATTGGATGGAATTTGTACCAATATTATTCAAGAAAAAACTGTCTTGCTCAAGACGAAGCTAACGATAATACTTTCTATAAAAAGAACTTCAAAATGTCTGCGGCATTCTTGGTATTCTTTATTGTAACTGAGTCTATCATGTCTTGGGATTGGATCATGTCGGTTGACCCTCACTGGTTCAGTACATTATTCGGATGGTATGTTTTTGCAAGTTTCTTCGTAAGTGGAATCACTGTAATTGCATTGGTAACGTTGTACCTTAAATCAAAAGGATATTTAGAATTTGTAAATACAAGCCACATTCACGATTTAGCTAAATTTATGTTCGGAATTAGTGTTTTCTGGACATACTTATGGTTCTCTCAATTTATGTTGATTTGGTATTCTAACATTCCTGAGGAGGTTACTTATTTTATTACAAGAATTGAAGATTACAACTTGCCTTTCTTCGGAATGGTAGTAATGAACTTTGTTTTCCCAATCTTGATTTTGATCAATACAGATTTCAAACGTCTTACTTGGATCATCGTTATGGCTGGAACTGTAATCTTACTTGGTCACTATGTAGATTTTTATAATATGATTATGCCTGCAACAGTTGGCGATCAATGGTTCATAGGAATTCCTGAAATTGGGTCTTTACTTTTCTTTGTTGGGTTATTTATATTTGTTGTCTTTTCAGCACTTACAAAATCTCCACTATTGGCAAAAAGAAATCCATTTATTGAGGAAAGTAAGCATTTTCATTATTAATATTTAAAGTAAAAACAGATGACAAGTTTGTTGGTAATTATAGTTTTAGTTTTATTAGCTATTGCTCTTTGGCAGTTGACTAAAATATTCGATCTGACGCAAGTTGGCCAAGGTGCAAACAATGATCAGATTGCTAATGATAAGGATAATAATGTTCAGGGATATTTAATGTTTGGCTTTTTGGCCTTCCTATACATATTCACAATCTATGGTCTTTTCAAATGGGGACACTTGGTTTTGGACAATCCTGCTTCTGAGCACGGTATAGATGTGGACAGATTGATGAACATTACTTGGGTTTTGATTTTTACTGTTCAAGCCATTACACAAGTATTGTTGCATTATTTTGCTTTCAAATACAGAGGAAACAAAGATAAAAAAGCATTGTACTTTGCAGATAACGATAGATTGGAGTTCATCTGGTCTGTTATTCCCGCTGTTGTATTGGCTGGTTTGATCCTTTACGGATTGTATGCTTGGACAAACATCATGTTTGTTGATGAAAAAGAAGAAGAAGTAATTGTTATTGAGCTTTATGCAAAACAATTTGCTTGGGAAGCTAGATATTCTGGTGAAGACAATGTGCTTGGAAAAGCAAACGTAAGATACATTGAAGGTGTAAATACTTTAGGTGTTGATTTGGCTGATCCAAATGCACAGGATGATAAAGTAGTTACTGAGCTTCATATTCCAAAAGGTAAAAAAGTGTTGTTCAAAATGAGATCTCAGGATGTATTGCACTCTGCTTATATGCCTCACTTTAGAGCACAGATGAACTGTGTTCCTGGAATGGTAACGCAATTCGCTTTTACTCCTACTCAAACAACTGAGGAGTATAGAAACAGCAAAAAAATGACCGAAAAAGTGGCTAACATTAACAAAGAACGTGCTAAAAGAAGTGCAGTTTTAGTTGCTAATGGCGAATCTCCACTAGATCCTTATACATTTGATTATTTGTTGCTTTGTAATAAAATTTGTGGAGCTTCTCACTATAACATGCAAATGAAAATTGTAGTGGATACTCCAGAAGATTATAAAAAATGGTTAAGTGAAAAACCAACATTGGTAGAAGCAGTTTTAGCTGAAAAAGCTTCAAAAGAAGAACCACAAGGTCCATCTGCACCAATTAAAAAAGATACTACTTCAGTAGCGGTTGATACTGCAAAAGTTGTTGTAGCAGTTAAGTAATTAATAAGTATATTTTTAAATAAAATTTAAATTATAATATATGTCAGATCACGGACACGATCACCACGAGCACGATCACGAACACGAACACCACCACAAGGATACTTTCATTACTAAATACATCTTTAGTATTGATCATAAAATGATTGCCAAACAATACTTGATTACAGGTATCATCATGGGAATTATTGGTGTGGGTATGTCCCTGCTTTTCAGAATGCAGCTTGCTTGGCCTGAGGAATCATTTGGAGTTTTTAAATTTTTCTTGGGTGAAAACTATGCTCCAGGAGGAGTAATGAAGAACGATACGTATCTTTCTTTGGTTACGATTCACGGAACCATCATGGTATTCTTTGTACTTACTGCTGGTTTGAGTGGTACTTTTAGTAACTTACTTATCCCGCTTCAAATTGGAGCACGTGATATGGCGTCAGGTTTTATGAACATGATATCCTATTGGTTGTTTTTCCTTTCAAGTGTAATCATGGTTGCTTCATTATTCGTTGAATCTGGACCGGCATCTTCTGGTTGGACAATTTATCCTCCGCTTTCAGCATTGCCACAGGCAATTCCAGGTTCTGGTACAGGTATGACATTATGGTTGGTTTCTATGGCTATATTCATCGCTTCGTCTTTGATGGGTTCATTGAACTACGTTGTAACGGTTATCAACTTGAGAACAAAAGGAATGTCTATGACCAGACTTCCACTTACAATTTGGGCATTTTTCGTAACCGCTATCATTGGTATCGTATCGTTCCCAGTACTTCTATCTGCCGCTTTATTGCTTATCATGGACAGAAGTTTCGGAACATCATTCTTCTTGTCTGATATTTATATTGCAGGGGAAGTATTGCATTACCAAGGTGGTTCACCAGTATTGTTCGAGCACTTGTTCTGGTTCTTAGGACACCCTGAGGTTTACATCGTATTGTTGCCAGCATTGGGTATCACATCTGAAATTATCGCAACCAACTCACGTAAACCAATCTTTGGATACCGTGCGATGATTGCTTCTATATTGGCAATTGCATTCCTTTCAACAATTGTTTGGGGTCACCACATGTTTATCTCAGGTATGAATCCATTCCTAGGTTCTGTGTTTACCTTCACAACTTTATTGATCGCAATTCCTTCTGCTGTAAAAGCGTTTAACTATATTACAACTCTTTGGAAAGGTAACTTGCAGATGAATCCTGCAATGTTGTTCTCTATCGGATTGGTATCTACGTTTATCTCAGGTGGTCTTACAGGTATTATCCTTGGAGACAGTACGCTTGACATTAACGTTCACGATACGTACTTCGTAGTAGCTCACTTCCACTTAGTAATGGGTATTTCTGCTCTTTACGGAATGTTTGCCGGAATCTACCACTGGTTCCCAAGAATGTTCGGAAGAATGTTGAATAAGAACTTAGGATACGTTCACTTTTGGGTAACTGCTATCTGTGCTTACGGAGTTTTCTATCCAATGCACTTTATCGGTATGGCTGGTCTACCAAGAAGATATTATACTAATACGAACTTCCCAATATTTGACGATTTGCAAAACGTAAACGTATTGATTACTGTTTTTGCTTTGGTTGGTGGTGCTTTCCAATTGGTATTCATGTACAACTTCTTCAGTAGTATCTTCTACGGTAAGAAAGCAGAACAAAACCCATGGAAATCAAACACATTAGAATGGACAGCTCCAGTAGAACACATGCACGGAAACTGGCCTGGTGAAATTCCTGAAGTTCACAGATGGGCTTACGATTACAGCAAGCCTGGACATGATGTCGATTTCGTTCCTCAGAACGTTCCGATGAAAGAAGGCGAAGAAGTTTTAAATCACTAGAATTCTATATAAAATAAAAACCCTGCATTGCAGGGTTTTTTTATGGAAGCTATTCAACTATTATTGTTTACTTTTATAAGGATAAAAAATAAATATCATGGACAATTACGAATTGAAATTAAACGAAGACAAGAAGAGATTTGAAATAGAAGTAGAAGGACATATCGCTTTCATAGAATACATCCTCACAAACGACAATGTGATGTTCCTTACGCATACTGAAGTCCCAAAAGCACTGGGTGGAAAAGGAATAGGGAGCAGTATCGTAGAACAGGCTCTAAACTACATCAAAGAGCACAATTATACTTTGGCACCACTTTGTCCATTTGTTGCAAAATACCTTGTAAAGAATCCAAATTGGCAAACCATTTTGGCCAAAGGTTACAACGTAAGTAAATAATTGTATTCATAAAATACCCTAATGACTATCTTTGCCAGATGAATCAGAATTTAGACCCAACAAACAGCAACTACAATCCCGAAGAACTTGATCTCGAAAAAAGATTAAGACCATTGTCTTTTGATGATTTTGCAGGTCAGGATCAAATTTTGGACAACCTGAAAGTATTTGTTGAAGCTGCCAATTTGCGAAATGAAGCCTTGGACCATTCCCTTTTTCACGGACCTCCGGGATTGGGTAAGACGACCTTGGCCAATATTTTGGCAAACGAGCTTGGAGTTGGAATCAAGATAACTTCTGGACCCGTTTTGGACAAGCCGGGAGATTTGGCTGGTTTGCTAACGAATCTTGAAGAAAGAGACGTTCTGTTCATAGACGAGATCCATCGTTTGAGCCCAATCGTAGAGGAATATTTGTATTCCGCTATGGAAGATTTCAAGATTGATATCATGATTGAATCTGGCCCAAATGCAAGAACAGTACAAATCAATCTAAATCCCTTTACACTCGTTGGAGCCACAACACGTTCAGGATTATTGACCGCTCCGATGAGAGCCCGTTTCGGAATCCAAAGCCGACTTCAATATTACAATACCGAACTTTTAACCACAATCGTACAGCGAAGTTCCTCCATTTTAAAAATGCCAATAACAATGGAAGCTGCAATTGAAATTGCAGGAAGAAGCCGTGGAACACCTCGTATCGCAAATGCATTGTTAAGACGTGTTCGAGATTTCGCACAAATAAAAGGCAATGGAAAAATCGATATCGAAATAGCAAAGTTTTCCCTGAAAGCACTGAATGTAGATGCCCATGGTTTGGATGAAATGGACAATAAAATCCTTACAACGATCATCGATAAATTCAAAGGCGGGCCAGTAGGATTGTCTACTTTGGCAACAGCCGTTTCCGAAAGCAGCGAAACCATCGAAGAAGTTTACGAGCCCTTTCTGATCCAAGAAGGTTTCATAATGAGAACGCCAAGAGGAAGAGAAGTCACTGAAAAAGCCTATCAGCATCTAGGAAAAATCAGAGCGAATATTCAAGGAGGACTGTTCTAATTTAGAAGCTATTCCCGCTTTCCACTCCAAGTCCTCATTTGAAAAGTAATTTTTCCAAAGTCCATAAAAGGAGCTTCCGCTGGTCGCTCTTTTATGTCAGGAAAAATAAACTTTTCAAATTCCGGGCTTTCCGTTACAATCGGGGCTAAACCTAATCAAGACGTAATGAATTCCAAAGAGAAATATACTACTTTTATAAAATCCGAGGCCAAACGTCTCGGGTTTTTGGCTTGTGGTATCTCCAAGGCTGGATTTCTCGAACAAGAAGCACCTCGATTGGAAAATTGGTTGAAAAACAATATGAACGGACAAATGGCCTATATGGAAAATCATTTCGATAAGAGGCTTGATCCAACCCTCTTGGTCGACGATGCAAAGTCGGTTATATCACTTCTATTAAATTATTATCCAGCAGAAATTCAGAACCAAGAAGCCTACAAAATTTCCAAATATGCCTACGGGCAAGATTATCATTTTGTCATCAAGGAAAAACTAAAAGAACTTCTATTCTCAATCCAAAATGAAATTGGTGAAGTTTCAGGGCGTGCTTTTGTAGATTCGGCTCCGGTCTTAGATAAGGCTTGGGCAGCAAAAAGTGGTTTGGGCTGGATTGGAAAAAACAGTAACCTGCTTACCAAAAAGGTGGGTTCTTTTTATTTTGTTGCCGAATTGATTATTGATCTGGATTTGGAATACGACAAAGCCACAACGGATCATTGCGGTAGTTGCACAGCTTGTATAGATGCCTGTCCCACACAAGCCATTGTCGCGCCTTATGTTGTGGACGGCAGCAAATGCATCTCTTATTTCACTATAGAATTAAAGGAAAACATCCCACAGGAAATGAAAGGCAGTTTTGATGATTGGGCCTTCGGTTGTGACACCTGCCAAGATGTTTGCCCATGGAATAAATTCTCAAAACCACACAGCGAACCATTATTCGACCCTAAACCGGAACTGCTTTCGATGTCCAGGAAAGATTGGGACGAAATTACGGAGGAAACCTTTCGGGCAGTGTTTAAAAATTCTCCCATCAAGCGTACCAAGTTTGAAGGAATGAAGCGCAATATCGATTTCCTTAAACAATAAAATGTCATAATAATAGATTTTTAGAAGGAGATACAGCTTCTTAAACTTTTCTTAAAAATGGCATTACCTTGAAATTCCATAAAACCAGACCAGCTTCTTCTACGTAGATTTATTTAAATCAAAAAAAATAAATACTATGAAAAAAACATTCTTACCCTTAAGAAGATTGTCGTTATTGGTATTAACGGCACTATCGTTAACAGCTGTTTCGTGCAGTGATGATGATTCAAATCCAATCAACAATCCAGGAGCAAACGCACCAAATGTTGATTTTACGGCATTAACCGCGGGCAACAAAATTGCCTACTACAACGCCCGAAACCTTTCTGCTCCAACTTCTACCTTGGACATTACGGGGTTGCAACCATCTGAAACTATTGTGAGTATCGATTATCGTCCTGCAACCGGACAATTGTATGCTTTAGGTTCTACAAGTCGTTTGTATTTTATTAATGAGCAATCAGGTTTGGCCACAGCTTTGGGAACGACAGCTTTTTCACCAACAATTGCCAGCCAAAATGCTTCAATCGATTTTAATCCTACTGTAGATAGAATAAGATTGGTTACCGATTCAGGTCAAAATTTACGCTTGCATCCAGAATTAGGAACTGTAGCCGCAACAGATGGAAGCATCAACGGAGGTTCTAATCCTAAGATTGGAGCTGTTGCCTATACCAATAGTATGGCCGGAGCGAGTGCCACAGTACTTTATGATATCGATTATCAACAAGATAAATTATACATACAGAATCCCCCGAATGACGGAGGTCTTCAACTAGTTGGCGATTTAACGGTTGACTTTGCTGCAACTGTTGGATTCGATATCAATCCAGACAACAGCGCAGCACTTGCCGTTACTGCCGATGCCGAAGGATCTAAATTATATACCATCAACTTGGAAACTGGAAAGGCAAACTGGGTAGGGAATTTTGGAACATCCATCAAAAGTATTGCCTTCAAAACAAATCCGGTTGCTTTTGCGGTTACAGCAACAAACAAACTACACCGTTTCAATCCTATGAATCCTGCTGAAAATGCAGTTGACTTGATGGGAATGATGGATGGTGAAACCATTGTAGGACTTGATTTCCGTCCAGCTACTGGAACTTTGTATGCTATTTCCAGCCAAAGCAGATTGCTTACGGTGAATACGGCCAATGGTCAGGTTACGGCTATAGGTGCTGCGTTGACTCCGGCGGTTTCGGGGACGGCTATTGGGTTCGATTTTAATCCGATGGAAGATAGGATCCGATTGGTGACCAATTCGGGACAAAACCTACGCTTGCATCCAGATTTAGGAACCGTTGCCGCAACAGATGGTTCGCTCAACCCAGGAAGTCCGAGCGTGAGCGGTGCGGCCTACAGTAACAATTATTCAACAGCGGCTTCTACCGTTTTATATGTTTTGGATGCCGAAACGAATATGCTCTACACGCAAACTCCTCCAAACGATGGCACGCTGGTTCCTGTTGGAGCAATTGGAGTTGACATCACTGCTGATAACGGTTTTGATATCGGAGGAAGTAGCAATATGGCTTTTGGTTTGCTGAAAGCAGGAAATACAACAGCTGTTTACAATTTCAATCTATCAACTGGTGCTGCAACGAAAGTAAAAGATTTTAATATCAATGCCACCGCAATGGCAGTTGGTTTAGGTTTCTAAATTTAAATTAGTTATTTAGCAAAAGGAGTTTCGGGAAACCGAAGCTCTTTTTTTTGCTAATTAAGTAGGATGATTAGAATATCTTATTAGCGGTATAGGATAGTGGTGCTAGAGATGATGTATATAGGAATTAAGACGACTCTATTATGGAGTAGGTTAGAGGTTGATACGGCATGGATACGGTATAGCTACGGTATGGCCTTGTAGAAGAATGCTTTTTGAAGTGTTTTTTTGAAGTGTTTTTTTGAAGGGGATTACCTTGGGAAATGAGTAAGAAAAACGAGGCTGTCTTTATAATTGTAAAGATACATTCTTTATATTATGGACATGAATATGTTAAAAAAAAAACAGCTATGACAAACATTGCTGTTCTCGGTGTATGCACAAAATAAGAATGTTTATGTGGAGTATGCTGTAAAAATAAATGATAAAAAGGATTTGAATAATATGTGGCGGAAAAATGCTGAGAATTTTAAGGACAAATAAAACAATAAGGAGGAAGCAATCAAAAGATAGGTATGACGAATATTTTAAGCTTGGGAATTTAGGTTTTAAGAATAAATACAGTTAAACTCTACTAGTTGTTAAAATATAGAATTTAAGTAAGAAAGTTACGGCCAATACTATATATTTACTACCAAATTAAATGCCATATAAATGAAAACAATACTTGCTGATGACCATCCGTCAACACTAATTGCTCTCAAAGCAATGTTGAATAGTAGTTTGGAAAACAAGAGGTATGAATTTACGGAGTGCCTATCCTGCAAAGAAACTTATTTAGCAATAGAAAATAAATTATCCGAAAATAAAGCCTTCGATTTTGCTTTGCTTGACTACAGCATGCCAACTTATCCGGAGCAAGAAATAAACAACGGTGGCGATTTGTGTCTGCATTTAAAAAAGACAATGCCCAACTGCAAGGTATTTATTATTACAGCAATTATAGATAACGTAACCTTATTTGACATACTTCAGAATGCAAAACCAGATGGCATTGCTCTAAAAAGTGATCTCACTCACGAGAATTTCCCTCTTGCACTAGAATACATTTTTAAAGGAGAAAAGTACAGAAGCGAAACGGTAGTAAAGAAGCTTGATGAGATATGGGCGACCGAAATTTTCGTGCAACCATCCAACAGGAAAATCCTATATTATCTTTCGCAAGGATATAGAATTAAGGATATGTGTACCGAATTAGATCTTACTGAAGGAGGTATTCACAAAAGGATTGCAAAAATAAAAATGGCACTTAATGTAACGGATGACTCGAATATTTTAAGAGAAGCCAAAAAAAGGGGTTTTGTATAGTTTAACTATATTTGAAAGTATAGTTCAACTATACCCTTAGTTAAATATTAAAGTAAAATTTTGATATTTGTTTTAAATAATACAATTTCACAAAGGTTTTAATGCATTAACCAAAAACAAATTAATAATTTAAAATTTTTATCAAATGAAAAAAGTAATTTTAAGTGCTATCATGATGATAGCGTTTAGTGGAGTTAGTATGGCAAATGATATTGCTGAAGAAAAAACGTTAGTTAGTGATCCTTGTCAAGACGTATGTCATTTAGCATACAATTTAGCAAGAAGTGAAGGAGCAGATCATCAGACTGCAGATGCATATGCTGATCAGGTGTACTTAAATTGTGTGAAATCAAATAAATTGGAAACTCCAAAGGGGAAATAAGGATTATTTGACATTAAATTATGATCATTTAAAGACGACTCAAGAAATTGAGTCGTCTTCTTAAAAATTAATAAAATGAAAAACCATTTACTACTTATTATAATTTTTATGTTTACTTATTCGCATGCACAAGTAAAAAGTGGCGAGGTTATTTATGGAGTAACTGTAACCGAAAATAAGGAGAGCAATCTAGAAAAAATGATGCTTTCTATGAATGCCAATTATTATTCGATAACAAAGGAGTTTGAGTTTAAGTTGCTTTTTAATAAAAGCAAAGCATCGTTTTCAGAAGTACAGAAGCTGTATTCAGATGAGCAAGCTGTAAAATTCGGACAATTAAAAGTTGGAGTTGACGGCAGTTTTCTAATAAAAAACGATTCAGTTTATAATGAAGGAGCATCTGTTGGCATTGGGGAATATATAAAAAGAAAACTACTTTCTAAAAACTGGACACTACTAACCGAAACAAAATTGATTGATAATTATGTTTGTTATAAAGCAACAGCAGAGCATGTAGTGATCTATAAGGATAAAACATTTAAGCATCCTATAACTGCTTGGTATTGTCCGCAAATACCTTTTTCATTTGGCCCTCTTGGATATGGAGGTTTGCCAGGCTTGATATTGGAATTGCAAACTAAGGATGCTGTTTTTGGGGTTAAGAAAATACAATTGAGTGATACTACAATCGAGATTAAGGATTTGAAAAAATTTAAGATATTGGAAGAAGAAGAACTTAATGCATTAATCAGAAGAAAAAATGGCGAAGAATAAAATTTATACTGATCAGCGAACTTGATATAGTCTATTGGCAACGATTTCAAAATGAAAATAATTGTACTTTAATAAAGAAGTATCTAAAATTACTGAACCTAAAGGAAAAATAATTACTCAGCAAGAATTTAGCGAGACCTTAAAAAAATATTTTGAAAATGAAAAAGATTAGTTATTTTACAGTACTTCTAATTGTGCTGTTTACAAAAGTAGAAGCTCAAGAATTTAAGCCTAGCGATAATGTCCATATCCAATATAAAGCATACCTTAATAAAACTGAAGATCCTCAAATGTACTCAGAATTGATTTCTAATTTAAATGAAAAATTAATGGAAGTTAATTTTGAAATGATAATTAGCAATAGAGAAAGTGCTTTTGCATTAGTAGATGCTGACAAATTATCCAAAGACGACATAAATACTGTACTTGATATTTGTGACATGTTAGGAAATAGATGCTACAAAACTAAGGATTCAGATTTTTCAATGGTTGAAAAAGCAACTTTTTAATTAAATTTCCTACGAGAATAAATTGGAAAATTACTGATGAGAAGAAAACTATTCAAGGCTATAAATGCCGGAAAGCTATAGCTGTCTTAGAAAAACTAAATGAAGATAATCAATATTATGAAGCATATCCATTAGTAGCATGGTTTGCAGATGATATAGCATTACCATTTGGACCTAATGGTATTGGTAGTTTACCCGGTCAAATACTAGAGTTGGAACAAAGAATCATAACATTTGTAGCTGTAAAAATTGAAAAAGGAAATTTTATTTTGCCTAAAAAAGATACTAAAGAGGAGTTAACAATAAAGGAATATTACAGAAGAATTTATCATTAGAGTTCAATATCAAAACTAAATGCCAAAACACTTCCTCTTCATCCTCCTAATAACCTTCCAATCGTTTTCCCAAAAAACAATCACGGGAGTAATCGCCGATACCCTAAACAAACCCTTAGAATCGGCCAACGTCATTGCAAAACCCCTGCAGGAAAAAGCGGGGATCAAGTTTGCCATGGCCGACAACAAAGGCCGTTACAAGCTAGAGCTCGACAATAATGTAAAATATGAAATCATGGTTTCCTACATCGGATTCGCCGAAGAAATCCTGATCGTAGAAGCCAATTCCACCATCACCACCCATAACTTTATCCTCAGGGCAACCGGCGAAAACCTCAAGGAAATCGTCATCAAACACGAGTTTAAACCCATCATCATCAAGAAAGACACCCTAATCTACGACGTAAAAGCCTTTGCCAACGGAAACGAACGAAAGCTCAAGGAACAGCTCGAAAAACTTCCAGGAGTAGAGGTCGATAAAAACGGCGGTGTCACCGTGCAAGGAAAAAAAGTAACCAAATTTTTAGTAGAAGGCGACAGCTTTTTCGGAGGAGGCACCAAGCTCGGTGTCGAAAACATCCCCGCCAATGCAGTCGATAAAGTCGAGGTAATCGACCATTTCAACGAAGTCGGCTTTATGAAGCAGGTCTCCGATTCTGAAGATCTCGCCATGAACATCAAGCTCAAGGAGGACAAGAAAAAATTCGTTTTTGGCGATATAGAAGCAGGAGTCGAAGCCGGAAACGGCGACAACGGTTTCTATCTCGGCCACGCCGCACTATTTTACTACAGTCCAAAAACCAACATCAGTTTCATTGGCGACAGCAACAACATCGGCAGGAGCACCTTCACCTTCCAGGACCTCATGCGTTTTGATGGTGGTGCCAGCAGTTTTCTCTCGGGCAGAAAATCACTTACCAACCTCTATTCCTTTACCAACGACAATACAGATGTCGTGCAGAACAAGTCCCATTTCGGAGCACTGAATTTTAGCTATAAAGTTTCCTCTAAATTGGATGTTTCGGGCTATGGAATCTTTTCAAAAGTATTCACCGCAGAAAGGATTGAAAGCAAGATAGAATACCTGCAAAACGAATCCCTCACTTTCGAGAATCGTACTCAAAACGCCGACAACCGTTCCATGCTCGGAATCGGGAACATCAAGCTCGATTATTCGCCCTCAAAAAGCGAAAAGCTCTACTACAATACACAATACCAGTCCAGCAACAACGATATGCTGAGCACCTTGAATTCCATAACCGACTTGAATTCTAGCACTTTCGAAACCCTTAAAAATGCCGACAACACTTCCCTAAAACAATACGTCGAGTGGCACAAAAGCATCAACACCAAGCATACCACCACTTTTGTAGTCAATCATGCCTACGAAAAGAACATGCCTCAAAGCCAATGGTTCACCAATCAGCCTTTTCTCGCCGGACTCATTCCTCTTCAGGACGATTCCAGTTACACCATCAATCAAATCAAGAAAGTGCAGAACAACAGTGTCGATGCGCTTTTCAAGCACTATTGGATCATCAACAACTTCAACCATCTTTACACCAATGTCGGAAACAATTTCGGCACCTCTAATTTTGAAACCTCCGAAAAACAATTGCTGACAGACGGAACCATAAACGATTTCGCCACGGCAGGTTTCGGCAATAACGTAGATTACCGTTTGAACGATGCCTACATCGGTTTGGAATATAAATTCAAGATAGGAAGATGGACCAACAAGTCCGGACTCTATTTCCATTGGTACAATCTAAAAACCAAGCAGCCCGAGGGCAATTATACCCTCTCAAAAACCCTCTTCCAACCCCAATGGACTAGCGAATTCGAATTCAATAAATCCGAATCCATGCATTTCAATTACAAGCTCGAGAACGATTTCCCCGAAGCCAGCCAGCTCGCCAACCGTTTCACATTACAGAGCTACAACTCCGTCTTCAAAGGAAATGCCCTGCTCAAAAACGAGCGTTTCCATTCCGCAAACTTGCGCTACAACAAGATGAACCTCTACCGCGGCATCAACTGGAACGCCAGCGCCAATTTCAACAAAAAAGTCCGCACCACCCGAAACCAAATCCAAATCAGTGGCATCAACCAGTTCAACACGCCCATCATCACCGATAATCCCGAAACCAATTGGCGTTTCTATGGTTCGTTCCAAAAAAAGATATACAGGTTCAGAGCAGGTATCAACACCAGTTTCAGTTGGTTCAACTACACCCAAACCCTCAACAACATCACCACCAAAAACGACCGAAACGATCAAAACATCGGCATCACCCTTCGAACCGCCAAAAGAGAATGGCCCGATCTGGAAGTGGGTTACACCAAAGGTTTTAGCCAATTCAACGGCATCACCCAAACAAATTACAAGACCGATGCCTTCAACGCCAGTGGCTCCATCGAGTTCCTCAAGCATTTCGTCTATAAATTCAGTTACGAAAACCTCAAGAATACCGACAACAACAACCAAAGCAATTTCTACGAAATCGCCAACACATCCCTGCGCTACCAAAAGAAAAACAGCCCCTTCGGCTTCGAAATCTCCATCAACAACCTCTTCAACACCACCGTCAAAAACGACTATTCCTTCTCCGATTACAGCATCACCCAAAGCACAACCTATGTTTTGCCAAGAGTAATCCTCTTTTCAGTAAGTTATAAATTATAGTAAATCCTCAGTATTAGGAGCGAAAAGGTAGGGCAAAAAATAAATCCATATTCCTGCCTTTCCTTCCAATCTTTTATTTTTTTAAAGAAAAAAAATAAAAGATTTTCCCTCCAGTCAGGGCTATTGAGCCAACCATAAACCACCACCCCGCCAAAACACCCAACCAAAGCTAACCCACAACCCACAACCTACAACCCACAACCCCAAAAACTCATTCTCCATCTTCAGAAGCTCATTCTTCATCTTTAGTTATTCATTCTCCCTCTTTAGAAATTCTCAAACTCTTCAGTTGGAGCATTCACGCCACATAGCACAGCTACAATACCTACAAAACTTTAAAACAACAAAACATCAAATCACCAAATCATTAAATTCTTATCTTTGAGTCATGAACATCGAATCACAAATAAAAACCATATCCAGCTTCCAGCACCTCGAGCTGTTGGCCAATCAAGTTGTAGAAGGCTTCATCTCCGGCATGCACAAGTCGCCCTTCCATGGCTTCTCAGCAGAGTTCGCCGAACACAAAGTCTACAACGCAGGCGAAAGCACCAAGCACATCGATTGGAAACTCTTCGCCAAAACCGATAGATTGTACACCAAGCGTTACGAAGAAGAAACTAACCTCCGTTGCCATCTCATCATCGATAATTCATCCTCCATGTATTATCCAAAGCTAAAAACCAACGAACCTTTCTACAACAACAAGATAGGCTTCTCTGTCCTGGCTTCAGCCGTATTGATGAACCTGCTCAAAAAACAGAGAGACGCAGTAGGCCTCAGCGTTTATTCGGACAAATACGAATACTATGCCCCCGAAAAAGGAAGCGACCGCCACCATCGGATGCTCCTCAACCAGCTCGAAAACCTCATAGACAACAAAGTAGAAACAAAAAACACCGACACCATCACCTTCTTGCACCAAATTGCCGAGAAGATGCACCGTCGGTCCATGATTATCTTGTTTACAGACATGTTTCAATCAGGTAACGAAGAAGCGCTTTTCAATGCCCTGCAACACTTAAAACATAATAAGCACAAAGTAGTCCTCTTCCATGTAATCGACTCCAAAACCGAACTCAATTTCGATTTTGATAACGCCCCACGCAAATTCATCGACCTCGAAACAGGGGAGGAAGTGAATATTTTTGCTGATAACGTAAAAACCGAATACGAAAAACAAGTAGAAAGCTATTTCAAGAAATTGGCCTTGACCTGTGCTCAGAACAAAATCAGGTATGTTCCGGTAAATGTGGGCGAAAATTTCGAAAAAATTTTAACCACATATTTAGTTGAAAAACAATTGTTTGGGTAAGACATCAAAAAAAAGTTTGAAATTTTTTTCAAAAACACTTGCAGAAGTGAAATTCTGTAGTATCTTTGCAACCGCAATAAAGCAGAGGTTTGGTAGTTCAGTTGGTTAGAATACATGCCTGTCACGCATGGGGTCGCGGGTTCGAGTCCCGTCCAGACCGCTAAATTGAGTAAGAAGGTTTTCAGAAATGAAAACCTTTTTTGCCCAATAAAAGTATCTAAAGCTAGTTGTGTTGTTTTGCTCAGCAATGAGCAGGTTTAGTAGTTAGACCAATGAAAAGCTTTCCACTTTTGTGGATGGCTTTTTTGATTTAAGGCAGTTTTGTAATTGTTTTTGTGTTGCGTAATATGTAACTTAAATGCTCTTAAATGTCTTATATGGTTAAGAGGAATATTCTTGATTGTTTAAAACAATCCCTTCCAATTTCTCCAAACAATCGTAAGAAACAATCCAAAATACACCATACACACCACAAACTTCATAAAAGTAGAAGCCAGAAATCCAATAAACGAACCTGTCGCAGCTTTCAAGGCACGCTTATGGTCTGTAGAATTGTAAATCATCTCGCCAACAAAAGCTCCAACAAACGGACCAATAATAAAGCCAAACGGAATCGGAACAAAAATCCCCACAATCAAACCGATATTCGTTCCCCAAACGCCATAACTGCTTCCGCCAAAACGTTTCGTGCCTTTAGCCGGAATCACATAATCCAGAATTGCAACAATCACGGCAACAAAGAGTGTTATCCCCAAAACCCAATAATTCATTTCTACGGCCTTAGTAAAGTACAAAAGCAACAAACCGACCCAACTTATCGGCGGACCAGGCAAAACGGGCAGGAAGCTTCCCAAAATGCCAATTATCATGCACACAAAACCCAAAACCAACAGCAAATAGTCCATAATTTAAAATTTCTTACATTTGAAAAATTATAATAGTATCTTTAATCCACTAAAATAAACTATTTGTTCACGTAAAACAGCGATGAGAAAGACAATTTTTTTACTTCCCTTTTTGATTTTCATCAATTCCTGCCAATATTTCGACAAGCAAGTGCCGTCAAAAGAAGAACTGTTGCAAAAGGAATTGAAGTCCATCAATTGGAACGAAGTCGATGAGCTTCCCTCCATCAACGAATGCGAACAAATTCAGGACAAAACCCAGCGTCAACAGTGCTTTTTTGACTTTCTTACCGCCAAGATTCAAGAAAAACTAAGCATCGACACACTTTCGATCTTATATCCAGAACTCGACACGATTGAAGTAAAAGTAACCGTCTTTCCAGATGCTTCACTCAAATTCGAACCGCAATTTCCAACCGATTCTTTGGCCTACGACAAGATTAAAATCGACAGTATCCTTCATGCGCGTTTGGTTGATTTTCCAAAGATAAATCCAGCACTGAAGAGAGGAATTCCTGTAAAAACACAGTTTATTTTGCCAGTGATTTTAGAAGTCGAGTAATTTTTTAGGAGCTATTTCCTGCTATCCATTACAAATGAAATTCATTGAACTCCAAAGACAAATAAATGTATTGTGAGATAATCTTTTCCTTTTTTCTTTAAAAAGGAAAAGGATTTCCATTACTATCAGGGCTAGGGCAGTAGTGTTTTTAAGAAACTTCGCAAACTAAAGAAAATCAAAAATCCTCAATCAAGAATCTGCAATCTTAAATCTTAAACCGTCTTCCTTTCCATTCGTATTTTCCAAAAAATGAATAAAAAGCAACAGCCGTACTGAAAAAAGGATACAATAAATTACTGAAAACAAAATGCCGAACCATTCTCGTCTGGATGAATTTCCCCGTTTGATACAGCAATAAAAAGTCGACAAATATTTTCAAGGCAAACAGAAGATACCAATTCCAGAAGGAGAACATAGAAAAAAGAGTCAAGAAAAAAGAGATTACGATTGCAAGATTTCCCGCAAAAACAATCAATGCCAGAACTTTTCCGAAGCCACTATCATAAGACGTTGATTTAGAAGCCCACCGAATTCTCTGATAAAACAAGGCGTTCCAATCGTTCAAAGGTTTTGTAAAGACAATCGCAGAGAAAGCTTTCAAATAATGCACTTTTTCAGGAAACTGGCGAATTGCTTTTTGCAATAAAAAAACATCATCTCCACTTGCAATTCCATCATTTCCTTCAAAACCATTCAAGTCGGCAAACAGTTTTTTGGTATAACCGAAATTCGCTCCATTGCACATAAAAGGTTTTCCAATTCCAAAAGTTCCAATCGTGGCACCTTGCAAACTCATCAAATCCATCTGTTGAAATTGATGAAGAAAAGAACCTTCCGCGTCATAAGAAACCGCTCCGGCAATCATCTCGCAATTCGTTTTCTGGATAAAATCATCAAATGTCAAAAGCCAATCGGGATGTACAAAACAATCCGCATCAGTTGTGAGAATCCAATCGTTTTTGGCAAAACAAATTGCCGTTGAAATCGCATCTTTCTTCGGAGAATTCGATTTCCTTTCGTTATTTATAATCTGAAAAGAAAAACTCAAGGCAGGAAATCTTTCAATTATTGAAACAGATTCATCATCCGAATCATCGTCAATAAAAACTACTTCAAACAATTCTCGCGGATAATTCAATTGCGAAAAAGAATACAACAAGCCCGGAAGATTTTCGGCTTCATTCCGAAAAGGAACTACAATTGAAAATTTTGTGATTGGTTTGGAATTCTCTTTTTCATAAAGCCTCACTTTATTAAATCCATACGATATCCATGCGATGAAAATCGAATAAATAATAATGATTGTAAAAAAAACAATGCTTAGGATTTCCATTTCGACTTGAATTTAAATACATAAAAGCTACCAATAAAAACGGGAAGCACCACATTCAGAAACCACATCAGCGTACTGATAAAAACTACAATCCATTCATTTACACCTAAAATCCCGAAGAAATAAACGGCAACGCTTCCTTTTACTGCAAAGTCCAAAAACTGAAAGGTAGGTAAAGATGAAGCTAAAAAATATACTGCTGTTATGGTTCCCATCAAGGTCCAATAAGGCAAATCGACATCAAAAGCCAGAAATAAAAAATAGTATTGATGCGAAAAAATCAAGTAACGGCAAACCGCCAAAAAGATATTCTTCTGATGAATAGCTTTCGGGATTTCGTTGATTTTTTCAAACAGTCGATCGAGTGAATAACCTTTGATCTTTATTTTTTTAAAGAGAAAAGAAGCAAGAAAAAAGAAGCAAGAAATTCCGAGAATGATTAAAACCCATTTTCCATAACCTAAAATCATCAATCCGATTGTTCCAAAAACAATGGTTAGAATCATTTGAATTCCGTTGCAGATAAGGTTCAAGAAAACAACTTTCTTGGCTTCTTTCTTTTCAAAGTAAAGTGCTTTTGCTCCGTATTCACCAATTCCATTTGGTGTAAAAATCGAAGCGGTTAGTGCGCTTAAAACTTGCTCTGTTGCTTTTCCAAGTGATATTTTTTCGATGACTTGGGCTAGATTTTGCCATTTTAAAATCTCAAAAAAGCGATTAAAAAAACTAAAGTAAAGTATGAACAATATCCCCCAAAATGATTTTTTACGTTCGAGCAATTCCAAGAATTTATTCCAATCCAGTTTTTCGTTATGAGCCAGTTGATTATAGATAAAATAAAAAGCACCGCCAACAATCAAAAGTTTGACCAGAAACGTGAGGAATTGTTTAGCTTTGTGAGGAATTGAAATCATTGTCGCAAAGGAACAAAACTTTAGACTTTAAACATTAAACTTTAAACAAAAATTGGCCAACGAACGCATCATATTAGGAATCGACCCTGGAACGACAATCATGGGATTCGGGTTGATAAAAGTCATCAACAAGAAGATGGAATTTCTTCAGTTGAACGAATTGATTCTGAACAAATATGACGATCATTACATGAAATTGAAAGTCATTTTCGAGCGTACAATTGAACTAATCGACACGCATCATCCGGATGAAATTGCAATTGAAGCGCCTTTTTTTGGGAAGAATGTACAATCGATGTTGAAACTGGGTAGAGCACAAGGTGTTGCAATGGCCGCCGGACTTTCACGCCAAATTCCAATCACGGAATACGAACCTAAAAAGATAAAAATGGCGATTACCGGAAACGGAAATGCCTCAAAAGAGCAGGTTGCTAAAATGCTTCAGCAACTCTTAGGTTTGAAAGAATTGCCAAAAAACCTAGACAGTACGGATGGTTTGGCGGCTGCGGTTTGTCATTTTTTTAATTCTGGAAAAGTAGTGGGAACAAAAAGCTATTCAGGTTGGGATGCTTTTGTAAAACAGAATGAAGAACGCGTAAAAAAATAGTGTTAGCATGCGGTTTTAAGCACTGCATGCTGAACACTGAACACTGAAAATGTCAGGAATCTATATCCATATCCCTTTTTGCAAACAGGCTTGCCATTATTGCGATTTTCACTTTTCGACTTCGATGAAGCGGAAGGAGGAGATGGTTTTGGCTTTGGCCAAAGAAATGCAAATGCGAAAAAATGAAGTCCAAGACGATGTTGTTGAAACCATTTATTTTGGTGGAGGAACACCTTCCGTATTGACCATTAAAGAAATTCAGTTTTTAATTGATTCGGTTTATCATAATTTTAAAGTTGCTGAAAATCCAGAAATAACGCTCGAAGCGAATCCTGATGATTTATCAGATGAGAAAATCATCGAGCTAGCAAATTCACCAATAAATCGTTTGAGTATCGGTGTTCAGTCTTTTTTTGAGGACGATTTGAAGATGATGAATCGCGCTCATAATTCGGCGGAAGCCAAAAAATCATTAGCAAAAGCAACGGAATATTTCGATAATATTTCGATTGATTTAATTTATGGAATGCCAGGTATGAGTAACGAAAAATGGAAGGCAAACATCCAAAATACTCTTGATTTTGGTGTTCCGCATATTTCGAGTTATGCTTTGACGGTTGAACCGAAAACGGCTTTAAAAAAACTTATTGAAACAGGAAAAGTTGCCGAACCAAAGGATGATATCGCCCAAGAACATTTTCAAATCTTGGTAGATATTTTGCAGGAAAATGGATTCATACATTATGAACTTTCAAATTTCGGAAAGGAAAATTACTACTCGAAAAACAATTCGGCTTATTGGTTGGGGAAAAAATACCTCGGAATCGGACCTTCAGCTCATAGTTATGACGGTGTTTCCAGAAGTTGGAATATTGCCAATAACATCGTTTATCTGAAATCTATAGAAGAAAATAAATTGCCTTCAGAAAAGGAAATTCTTACCGAAGAAGACCGGTATAACGAATATATTATGACGGGTTTAAGAACCATTTGGGGAATTTCTCTGGACAGAATTCAAACCGAATTTGGAGCAAAATATTTAAATTATTTATTGAAACAATCTGAAAAATTCCTTTCGGATGATTTACTTTCGATTGAAAATAACGTCTTGAAAACCACTAAAAAAGGAAAGTTTTTGGCGGATGGAATTGCAAGTGATTTGTTTTTAATAAATTTGAATTAACCTTAACCTTAAAGCTGTAAAATGCTAGCAGAAATTAATCATAACAATCAAAATTTCAAAGTCGATTTCTCAAAACCACTCGATATTTCCATTACCCTAACCAACACGGATGAAAATCCGATTGCTTGGTACATTGAAAAACCAGTAATTGAGCCTGTAGTTTTTGGAGAGTGGATCGGGAAAGTTTCAGAAGGAAAATCATCGACAAATTTCAATAATATTTTCTTCAACCCACACGGACATGGAACGCATACCGAATGTTTGGGACATATTACTAAGGAATTTTACAGCATTAATGATAGTTTAAAGACGTTTTTCTTTTTAGCAGAATTAGTTTCAGTTGAACTAGAAATTGAAGGTAAAGATTCAGTTATTACAAAAGAGCAAATTGAAAAGGCGTTGAATGGAAAAACGCCTGAAGCAATTGTTATTCGTACGTTACCGAATTTAAACGCTAAACTTTCGAAAAATTATTCCAATACCAATCCACCTTATCTGGATGAAAAGGCTTCGGAATTCATCCGCGAAAGCGGAATAAAACACCTTTTGATTGATTTGCCAAGTGTGGATAAGGAACATGACGAGGGAAAATTATTGGCCCACAAGGCATTCTGGAATGTAAAGAATGTGGAAATTCTAAATGATGATGCGCGATTGGATTGCACGATTACCGAAATGATTTTTGTAAAAGACGAGGTTCAAGACGGAAGCTATTTGCTAAACCTGCAAATTGCTTCGTTTGAAAATGATGCTTCGCCAAGCAAACCAGTTTTGTATCAAATTCTTTAAATTTTTAATTCTTAAAATCTTTAAATCCAAAAATGAACATCCAGCAATATTTTGAATTTTGCCTATCAAAAAAAGGAGTGACCGAACATTTTCCGTTTGATGAAGATACTTTGGTTTTTAAGGTTGGGGGAAAAATGTTTGCACTTTCTTCTTTAAGCGAATGGGAAAAAGGTACTCCATCGGTGAATTTGAAATGCGACCCTGAACGTGCCGAAGAGCTTCGGGCAGAATACAATGATATTAAACCTGGCTATCACATGAGCAAGGTGCATTGGAATACAATTGCCTTCAACGGTGATGTTTCGGATAAATTTATGTGCGAATTGATTGACCATTCGTATGATTTGGTTTTCAAAAGTTTAACGAAAAAATTGCAAATCGAAATATCCGAATTAAAAAATTAGATAGTATTTTTGTAGAACAAACTTAGTAACTTAGCCACTCAGTACTTAGCACCTTAAAGAAATGAACGAACATATAAAGAAATTTTTGAACGAAGAGCAAGACCCAAAAGCGATTGAAAAAATCACTTCTAAATTATCGGATTTATTGATGAAAAATGAGGAAGTAGGCTATATTGGTGTTCAAAAAAAGCCTGTTACTGTTTTTCCAGACAGCATCGTTTTGACGAATAAAAGAATTATCATCTGCAAGCCTAAAAACTTAGGTTTATCCATGGATTTTACCGATTATACTTGGGATGATATCTCTGGAACGTTTGTAAAGGAGAATATTTTAGGTTCAGAATTTTCGTTTTCAACCAAAACCGATTTGACAATTTCGATTGATTATATTCCGAAAATTCAGGCAAGAAAGATTTATACTTTTGCCAAGGAACAATTGGATGTTTTGAAGAATGGTGTTGCTCCAACTCAAGAAGCAAAAACATTTTTGGAGCAAGAAGTTGAGGATGATATTTTCCCTGAACCAATTGCAGTAATTGAAGAGCCAGAAGTTATTGAAGAAGTAGAAACCGAGGAAGTATCTGATTTTGCAGAAATCATTCCTGTTTCGCAATCGGGTTATCGTGATGAGAAGCAATTTCCAGATGATACTCCAGTTTCAAAAGAGCGTGCTTTGAAAGACCTTTCGCAAGACGAATTGTTTGACAAGCTTCAGAATTATAAAAAATTACTGGACAACGGATTGATTATGCAAGGTGAGTATGATACCTTGAAGAAAGAGATTTTGAGTCACATGTAAATTAGTAAAGAGTAATTAGCCAAAAGGCAAAAGTAAAGCGGAAGTTGAATTAAATCATCTTCCGCTTTTTATTTAGCTATTGCCTTTTGGCTAGTTACTTTTGCCTCTCTAAAACGTCCTCTTCTGTTTTTCTACAAAATTATTGGCTTGCAACTCCAACAGTTCCTTTGCTTTCCTTCTTTGCAGATTGAATAATTCCTTATCCGAAGCGATATCTTCGTAAACCTTGTCGTGCATTGACGCACTTGTTTTCACCAATAAATCGCGTTGGTATTTATCCTGATTGATAGTTGCCTTCAAAGCTGTTTCCAAATCCTCCAACTTGAAATCGTATTCTCCTTTTGGTGATAATAATTTCGCAATAATTGGCGATGTTTCAATTGCCAAAAACAAAAGCATGATAAAGAACGAAGGCAACCAGGGTAATTTGTTCAACGCGTTGATTCGAGCCATCAAACCGTCAAATCCATCGATTATTGGTTGTGTTTCGGATACTTTTTTATCTAAATCGGTTTGAAGTGTTTTGGATGATTTTTCGGCTTCTGCAATTTTCGCCAAGTTGTTTTTACGCAAAGTATCCAATTCGGCTTTCGCCAAATCATGCTTGGCAATTTTCTCCTTAAAAACGGGACCTTTTCCAAGTTTTTTGGTTCCCGCAGTTCCTTCGGCTTCCGTAATATAGGTTTCGTATAAAGTATTGACTTCCTTTTCTTTCTTGATGATTTCCGACTTCAAACTGTCAACTTGGGCTTTGTTTTTATCCAAATCCGATTTGAAATAATTGGCCACTTCCTTTTTATTGTTCAAGGCCATTGCATTTTTTTCCTTCAATAAAACGGTGTTGATTTCCTTTTCGAAAATCTTAATTTCCAGCGGTTTTGAAATGACGATGGCAATGATAACTGCTAAAGCAATCCTGGGTGTTGCCTGTAGAAATTCACTCCAAAAAGAATCTCTTTTTCGGATAGTGGAAACAATAAATCGGTCGAGATTGAAAATGAGTAATCCCCAAACGATTCCGAAACCAATAGCGGGATAAACGCTGTCGAAAACCGTAAATAGGGCATAAGCACTTGCGATAAAAGCCATAACGGCTGTGAAGAAAACGGTTGCTCCAATACCAGCGAATTTGGTTTGTTCGCCCTCTGAGCAATTTTCCAGAAGCGTTTTATCGGCTCCCGAACAAAGGATAAAGAATTGCTTTAACATAATGATTGATTTAAACTGAAAACGTGTTCCAGCGATGATGATTGATGATGATACAAAAGTAACGCCAATTTTTTAATTATGGTATAAAGTCTTGATGTCTTTTGGTTTAAATAAAAAATCCACTCGGTTAGGAGTGGATTAGGATTTACTTTTTGACTGCGAAATGTATCGGTAATGTGTAAAGTGTTCTAACAGGTTTACCATTCTGAATACCAGGTTTCCATCGTTTGCTATTTTTTAGTATTCGTATAACTTCCTTTTCTACTAGAGGACTCGGACTTCTAATAATTTGAATGTCTGATAGAGATCCATTTTTTTCTACAACAAATTTTGCAAATACATTTAGGTCTTCTGGAGAATCTGCTGGCGGATTATAGTTTTCAGAAATATATTTGATGTAAACACCGTTACCATCTGGATATTCAGGTTTTACTTCAACTGTATGCCAAACTTTATTTTGGATATTTTCTTCCTTTTCAATTTGTTGATCTACAGGCTCACTTAATAAAATTTGACCGTTGATAGGATCAACACTTGTTTGAATAACTTTTTCAGTTTTAGAATTCTCCTTTTTTTGTTTGCTTTTTTTTTGTGCTATAGATTGCAAGCTTAATAAAGAAATAGATAAAGAAAGAATTATCGGTAATGTCTTTTTTGAAACCATAATAAATGCTTTAAGTTTTTAGTCTGATAAAAGTAAACAAATTGACTAAAAGTATCTGGTATTTTTGTTATGTAGAGATCAATGTCTTTTGGTTTAAAAAAAAACTACTCGATTAAGAGTGGATTGATTTTAAGGAGTTGCGATTGAAATAGGTAAAGAATAAAGGACTCGAACAGGTCGACCGTTTTGCTTTGCAGGGATCCATTTAGGACTATTTTTTAATACCCGAATAGCTTCTTCTCCAGTTCCGTGACCAATGTCTCTTATGATTTTAATATCGGCAAGAGAGCCGTCCTTTTCAATGACAAATTGGACATAAACTTTTCCATTGAGACCTTCCACTTCGGGAACTCGGTAATTTTTTCCAATATAATTGTAAAATTCAGAGATGCCTCCTTTAAATTGAGGCTTTGTTTCAGCATTGGTATAAACTTCTTCATCGCTTTTGATGACGCTTTCCTCTTCGGTTACCTTTATTGGCGCATCTATATTTTCGTGCACTCGTATTTCTTCTTTTTTACAAGAAAAGAGCATCAGCAGCATAATTGGTAAAAGAAGTGAGTATGCTATGAGAGTGGTTTTTTTCGTCATTAAGGATTTGTTAATTATGCTAAAAGGCTATAGGTGGTAAAGCTACAATATAAATTTATGAGGATATCGTAATCGGCAACGAATATTGGACTCTTACAGGTTTTCCATCTTGTTCACCCGGAATCCAATTTGGAGACATTTTCAGAACACGTATGCCTTCTTCACCTGTTCCGTTTCCAAGATCTCGCATAGCTTTTATATCGCTCAAACTTCCGTCGGGTTCGATTATGAACTGGATGAAAATTTTCCCATTTAGATTTTTACCTTCCGGCACTTTATAATTTTTGGCTACAAAATTATAGAAAGCTTGCATTCCGCCCGGGAATTCTGGTGTTTTCTCAACAGCTGTATAAACATCAGATTCGTTTTTAGGTAATTCTTGTGCCTTGACTTCCTGTTTTTCTTTGACTATTGTTGCTTCCTTTTGACTAACATTTGCATTTGAACTACTGTTCGTAATAACCGTTTGCTTGTTTCCTTTCTTGTCTTCGTGATTTTCAAAAATCTCAATCAAGTCGCTTCCATACTTTTTTTGTTGTTTCCCCATTTCATTTTTATCGAAATAGGAGTGGGTGTAAAACCAAAACTGAAAAGGTTGTGGATGCTTTTTTGTTCGTGCATTTTTAAGAACACTGCTTCCCGAAAAATAAGCAATTTCTGAAGGTTTGTAGTTGTTCAATTCAGCATTTGAAACGTTTTTACCATCAATCCAGACGGCAAATTTTTTAGCATCTTTATAATCATTGAGTTCCTTTTGTGAAGGCGATTTTTTTTGCAAACGAGTTGGAACATGCAACCAAGTGGCATATTTTTCTTTTTCTTCAGTTGTCAATTCTTCATAAAGCTTGTTCAATACCAATCCTTCACCTTTGAGTTCTGTTTTGGTGGTGTAGCCATTTTTATATACCTTGATTCGAACTCCGGCAAAATAAGCATCCTTTGTTTTGTCAGAAATCTTTGGTTCATGCTTTACAGTTTCCATCTTTTGTTGAGCGACTGTTTCTACACAAAGGAAGTAGATAAGCCCTATAAATAGAGGTAATACTGTTACTTTCTTCAACAGCATTATTCTTGCTGATGTGGTTTTTGTCATCATAATTAATCGTTTTTTTGTTACTAAAAAATTCAAATTACTGGCCAAGTAAAAGTTGCTGTTCCATGATGCTTTCTCCAATAATAGGTTTTGGTAAAATGGAACGTTGTTATAGGATTTTACCACTTTTTCGTCTGCTAGAAATTCGTGGTTGAGTTGGATTGCTTTTTTGTATAAAATAAACATCGGATTGAACCAAAAGAAGGTTTTTAGAATTTCGATGAATAAGATGTCTAGCGTATGTTTTTGTCTGGCGTGCGTTAGCTCGTGTGTGTACAATTCGTCTTCAATTTTCCTGTTTTCATAGTCTTTCTTGTTGATGAAAATATAGTTCAGAAACGTATGAGGCAGGATTTTTTCGTCCAATAAAACTAAGGTTGATTGCTGAATTTTTACTGTTGGATTTCCTTTTATTTTATTTTGAATTTTTATCAGATTGATGATAAATCGAGCTGATAAAATAGTTGTAATCAAACCATAAATGCTCCATAAAACAATAGGAAGATAATCGGTCTTTTCTTCGGCGATTACAACGGGTGAAGTCGGAGAAAAAGGTATGACTTCTTGGGTGGCAACAGCAATACTTTCTACAATTATTTCGAAGGTGATAAAAGGAATTATCAATGAGAATGCCAAGCTAAGTAATAAGAAAAACCGATTGAAACGATGCATTTTTTCTTTCTCCAGAAAGAAGAAATAAACGGCATACAATACTACCAAACTGAGAGTCGATTTAAGGATAAAGTCGATCATTTTTTCTTTTTTTGAAGTTGTACGTCAATGATTTTGCGGAGTTCCTTGAGTTCCTTTTTTGACAGCTTGGTTTCGGTCGTAAAAAAAGAAGCAAACTGCGAAGCCGAATTGTCGAAAAAGTTTTTGATCAGTCCGTTTACGTGTTTCGAGAAATAATCGGTTTTTTTTACCAACGGATAATATTCCCGTGAATTTCCAAATTCATTATACGCCACGAATTTCTTGTCAATCATTCTTTTTAAAAGCGTAGCAACCGTTGTTGTAGCTGGTTTTGGTTCTGGAAAAGCTTCGAGCAGGTCTTTCATAAAAGCCTTTTCGAGTTTCCAAAGGTGTTCCATTAATTGCTCTTCTGAATTGGATAATTGCATGTTTTTATTTTTTAATCGGTGTAAGTTTCAAGTATTGGTTCGCCTTTTTCATAGATTTTTGTTCCTAAGAGAACTCCTTCTGAATCATAGAATTTCCATTCTCCAGACAAAAACCAATGAATTGTTGTACTGTCGGCAATCATTTTAGAAATGCCTATGGCTCTTACTTTTCCATTATCATGATACTCTGTTGTGTAACAAATACTGTCTTTGTATTTTCTTTTGGTTAGTAATCGGTTGTCTAGATAATCCTTCCAAGTGCCAACTTCAAATCCGTTTTTGTATCTTCCTTTCGATTTTGATGAGATATTTAGTATTGAATCTTTATAAACCCACTTTCCTGTTTTTTCTCCATTCTTGGTTTTGTTGATCTTACAACTTGAAAAAATTAAAAGAAAAAGTATTGGAAGCAAGTAATAAATGTTTTTCATTCTCTACGTAAATAGAATTGTTTCTACAAATGTAGAAATTAAAATGTATTCTACAAATGTAGAGTGGATTTTTTTTATGCAAAAAAAATCCACTTCAATAGAAATGGACCAAAAAAATGATTAAGTATTATTTTTTTATGTTATAAATACTGTCTGCCTTTGTCATGGAATCTTCAATCCTCGTTGTGTCGTTCAATTTTATAATATGACGAAATGGTTTGTGTCCTTTTGCTTTGATGACGATCAAACTGCCAAAGTCCCTTTTGGTTTGCTTCAAGACTTTCTCGACAAACGAATCGAATTCAGATTTAGATAAAGTTTGTTTTGTTTCAAATAACAAACGTCCTTTTTTTATTATGGGTTTAATCATCATTGTATCGAATAAAATTTTAGAATCGATAATTTGAATTGAGTCCATTTCCAAAGGAACAATGACAGCATTCTCGATAGAAAAAGTACTGTCCTTTAAAAGAATATTAGATTTTTTAATAACAACTTTTCTTTTTTTCAACGTGTCTTCTAGTATTTGTGAGCTGTCTAAAGAAATAGTGCTTTCTCGCAAAGTATTTATTTCCAATGAATCTATTGCTGGCTGTATTTCCAATTTATTTGGATGAATAGGATCATGATCTATAATCTGATTCTTGTTTTTATTAATGAGAAAAACAATTGCCGTTACAATTGCTAGTGACAGTGTGGTCAACAAAACTATTTTTGAAATCGTCGCAGATGATGTTTTTTTCGGGATTTCAATTGCATTTTGAATCTTGCTCCAAAGCTCGTCCGAAGGCATTTCGTCAAATGAAGCGCTTCTTGTTTTGAAAAAGTGGAACAGTTCTTTATCTTCCATGATTTATAATTTTTGATTGAAGTGAGTGACGATCTTCTTTAATTTCTCTTTTGCATAATTCAATTGGGATTTAGAAGTCCCTTCTGAAATAGAAAGTTTTTTGGCAATTTCCGAATGTTTGTAGCCTTCCATTACGTATAAGTTGAAAATGATTCTTGCTCCTTCGGGCAAAACTGCAAGCATTTTTTCAATGTCATTTTCATATAAATGGTCAATGACATTATTTTCTACCGAAGATTTCAAATTCTCTATCGGATATTCATTTTCAAAATTGGTTTTCTTCCGAAGTTCCATCAAACAGGCATTTACGGCAATTTTTAAAATCCAACCTTCAAAACTTCCTTGGTTTTTAAATTGATTGGTTTTTTGAAAAACAGTTAGAAAGGTATTCATCACCATTTCTTCTGCACGTTCACGATCTCTCATATATCGTTTGCATATTCCAAAAACTTTTGGCGCATAGGCTTTGTAAACAAGATTCTGGATTTTTGAATCTTGTTTTTGGCAACCAATGATTAATTCTTTTTCAGCTATCAATTTGTATTATCTTTTCAATAGTGGAATTTCGGCATAAATAGGTGCTACAACCTCTTCTCCTCTTGAATTTATAAAACCATAATGATCGTAAAGACTCACTAAAGCCCAATCGGTTTTATATTCTCCGAACTTGTTAATGTATTCATACTTTGGTTCTACAACTATTTTTCCAGTAGAATCAATAAAACCACTCAAACCTTCCAAGGTTTCTACACGGGCCCAATTTTCCTTATATTCTCCAAAAGGATGAATCTTTTCATAAATAGGAGGAACAATTTCCTTGCCTTCAGAATTTAGATAGCCCATCAAGCCATCTGAAGCATAAACAATAATCCAATCGGAAGGTTTTTCAGATTTTATGGAATGAAAGGCGAGTGCTATTTCAGAATGTTGAATTTTTTCTTGAGCATACGTTGTTAACGAAAAAGCTGACAGTAAAAATAAATACTTTCTCATAAGAATAGATTTTAATTGTGAATAGATGTTTCTTATAAAGATGCGGGTTGTTTCAAAATGGTTGGAAATAAAAAATCCGCTCATTCAATTAAGAATAAGCGGACTTTTATATATATCAGTTGAAAATTATTTGCTCAACTCCACAAAATATTTGTAAAACAACGGAATGGTCTCAATCCCTTTCAAGTAATTGAAAACTCCAAAATGTTCGTTTGGCGAGTGGATCGCATCACTGTCCAAACCAAATCCCATCAGGATTGTCTTTGATTTCAATTCTTTTTCGAACAAAGCCACAATCGGAATACTTCCTCCCGAACGAACCGGAATAGGTTGTACGCCAAAACTTTCATTGTATGCTTTTGCGGCCGCCTGATAACCGATGCTGTCAATTGGCGTCACATAGCCTTGGCCTCCGTGGTGTGGTTTCACTTTTACAGTTACACCGCTTGGAGCGATGCTTTCGAAATGTTTAGCAAACAAATCGGTGATTTCTTTCCAATCTTGATTCGGAACCAAACGCATCGAAATTTTAGCAAAAGCCTTGCTTGCAATAACTGTTTTGGCTCCTTCGCCAGTATAACCGCCCCAGATTCCGTTTACGTCCAAAGTCGGACGGATGGAGTTTCTTTCGTTGGTTGTATATCCTTTCTCACCATAAATGTCATTCAGGTCCAAGGCTTTTTTATAATTTTCCAAAGAGAACGGTGCTTTTGCCATCTGCGCTCTTTCTGCATCCGAAAGTTCTTCTACTTTGTCGTAGAATCCTGGAATAGTGATATGGTTGTTTTCATCGTGTAGCGAAGCAATCATCTTTGCCAAAACGTTGATCGGGTTGGCAACGGCTCCTCCGTAAAGTCCAGAATGCAAATCACGGTTTGGACCCGTAACTTCCACTTCTACATAACTCAAACCACGCAGGCCTGTTGTAATGGAAGGCTGTGTGTTCGAAATCATACCCGTATCAGAAATCAGGATCACATCGTTTTTCAGTTTTTCTTGATTTCTTTCTACAAACCAGCTCAAACTTGCCGAACCTACTTCTTCTTCACCCTCAATCATAAATTTCACGTTGCAAGGAAGGTTGTTGGTTTGTACCATATATTCCAAAGCCTTTACGTGCATATACATCTGGCCCTTGTCGTCACAAGCGCCACGGGCGAAAATGGCTCCATCAGGATGCAATTCTGTTTTTTTGATTACAGGCTCAAATGGAGGGGAAGTCCACAATTCTAAAGGATCCGGCGGTTGAACATCATAATGTCCATAAACCAAAACAGTTGGAAGATTTGGGTCGATTATTTTCTCTCCGTAAACGATTGGATAGCCAGGTGTATCGCAAATTTCTACAAAATCGCAACCCGCTTTTTCCAAGCTTTCTTTTACGGCATTTGCAGTATCGATAACATCTTGTGAGTAGGCAGAATCGGCACTCACGGATGGAATCTTCAGTAAATCAATAAGTTCGTTCAGGAAACGCTCCTTGTTTTTTTGAACGTAATCTTTTATAGTATCCATTATATTTAATTAATGTGTTGACTGCCAAAAATACAAAAAAAGAATATTGTAATTTTTTTTAATTTTTTGTTTGAAAGTTCGAAAGTATGGCTATATTTGCACTCACAATTCGCGGATATGGTGAAATTGGTAGACATGCCAGACTTAGGATCTGGTGCCGCAAGGCGTGTAGGTTCGAGTCCTATTATCCGCACTTTTTAAATGCAACTGGTTTATTGTTAAGCAGTTGCATTTTTTGGTTACATTACCTGCCTAACCGTTGCCCAACGAAATGTAAAGAATAAATATTTATTTAAATTTTTTTTACAAAAGTTAACACCTACTGTAAAGATGATTATTTACAATTTTTACACACATATTAATAAAGTTGACTAATTTTACTTAATAAATTACCGAACTAATGAAAACAAATGTTTTTGATGTTGCAAATTATATCCTCTTACAAACAGGTCAGATAACAACAATGAAACTACAAAAATTATTGTACTATTGTCAAGCATGGTCACTTGTTTGGGATGAGAAACCCCTTTTTCCTGAAGAGATTCAAGCTTGGGCAAATGGACCAGTTGTCCCAGAACTTTACAATGCTCATAGAGGTTTTTTTGAAGTAGTCAGGTTCAAAATTGGAGATGCTGTTAAAGTGCAGGGCGAAGCAAAAGAAACTATTGATAAGGTGTTAGAGGCGTTTGCGGATAAACCTGCAAAATGGTTGATTGACTTGACGCATCTTGAATCTCCATGGATTGATGCAAGAGCAGGTCTTGGGTCAAACGATAGAAGTAATGTTGTTATTACAAAGGAAGCAATGTTTGATTATTACAGTTCTTTGTAAAATGATTAAAGAAGTTAAATTTGGTAAGACTCCTAGTGGAGATAAAAGTATAAAAGTTTCTGGTGACCCTAATACATACAAAGATAAAAATGTTTCGTGGCAATTTGGTTTAATGGACTTTGACTTTGAACATGGATGGAATCATGTTATTGATAGGGTGCAATTCTCGCATGACATTAAGTATGATATTGAATACTCGTTAATGGCAATAGATTGTGACGAGGAACTCTATAATCAAATCTGTAAATTCAACACAACTGATTTTGTTAATATTCATGCTTTTTTCCACCGCCTTAAATCTATACCCAACATAAAAACTACTGATATACTTTGCATCTTAGGAATACTCAAAAAGAATTTTTTTTGGCATGAATTGTACCCGAAACTAAAAGATTTTGAATCCAAAAAATGGTGGGAGTTAGAAAATGAAAAATTTGGGAGCAAAGGTAAGTCCAAACATCATTGGGTGGATGTAAAGCAAATTATACGACCTGCACAACAACGTTTGGTAAACCTTAAACTTGATGATGTTCAGGAGCTTTTCAGTATAAGGCTTACAGGCACTCAAAGAGTGTGGGGTATTAGAGATTATAACTATTTTAAAATGTTATGGTTTGACTTCGACCACGAAATTTATCCTTCAAATAGGGATTAGTAGAGATGAATGGATTATTAAAATCTATGTGTATAGGTTAATTAACGCCTAATGTTTTTATCGAGTCCGAAAAACTCAAACCTCAATTAAAGTTATAAACACCTCAACTTTCAATTATCATTTAATCTAACTTTGTACTTCCAAAATGAGAGAGAAGATGAAAGTTATAAGTCTGCACGAAACTACAATACAATTTATAGGTATTTACAACAAGGAAACTATTGAAGTTGCTTACTTTGATGGTGGAGTTTATGGTGGTTTTCCAAGTCCAGCGGATGACTTTCAAGAACTTAAAATTTCATTTGATAAAGAAGTATTTGGTAACTCTCCAAGTACTATTTTTTGTGCTAAGGTTATCGGCAATTCAATGAAAGATTTAGGAATTCACGATAATGATACAATTGCAGTTGATAGACTTCTTGAGCCTCAAGATGGAGATATTGCTGTTTGTGTAATCAATAATGAATTTACTCTAAAAACCATCAAAATTGAAAAGGATTGTGTTTGGTTGGTTCCCGCTAATGAAGATTACAAGCCTATAAAAGTAACTGAAAATGAAGATTTTCAAGTTTGGGGGATTGTAACTCACACTTTGAAATACCACCGTAAAAGAAGATAGTTATGTATGCTTTAGTAGATTGTAACAATTTCTTTGCTTCTTGCGAAAGGGTATTTCAACCCCAATACCGAAATGTTCCAGTTGTTGTTTTATCAAATAATGACGGTTGTGTTATAGCACGTTCAAATGAGAGTAAAGTGTTGGGTGTTAAAATGGGTGTACCAATATTCCAAATCCATCAGTTGGTTAAGGAACACAACATAAAAGTATTTTCTTCTAATTATACTCTATATGGGGATTTGAGTAATAGGGTTATGAATTTGCTTTCTACATTCTCGCCTGATATTGAAATTTATTCAATTGATGAAGCCTTTTTAAAATTCCACACTTTTAGTAAATATTTTGATTTGAATGATATAGGTAAAAGTATGCACCGAACTGTTTTAAAAGGGGTTGGAATACCTACATCAATTGGATTTGCTCCTACTAAATCGCTTGCAAAGGTTGCCAATAAAATAGCTAAAAAGTTCCCTGAGCGAACTGGTAATTATTATATTATAGATACTGAGGAAAAAAGAATTAAGGCTTTAAAATGGACTGAGATAGGGGATGTGTGGGGCATAGGTCGGCAATTCTCAAAAAAGTTAAAATCAATCAATGTAAACAACGCATATCAGTTTACTATGTTACCCGATGCGTATGTAAGAAAAGAGTTTTCCGTTGTGGGTTTAAGGTTGAAACACGATTTATCAGGTATGCCAACAATTGAGTTTGAAGATGTAAAACCAAAAAAGGGCATTGCAACTACACGGAGTTTCGAAAATATGATTACCGATAAAAGAGAATTGTCTGAAAGAGTATCTACATTTTCAGCATTAGCGGGAGTTAAGTTAAGAAGTCAACAATCAAATTGCGAATTGGTTCACGTGTTTCTTCAATCAAACAGATTTAGGCTCGATTTACCCCAATTTAACCCCAAGGTAACTGTGAAAATACCATTTCCTACTTCGAGTACGTTTGAAATTAATAAATACGCTCAAAAGGCATTAAATGAGATTTACCAAAGCGGAATTCAATATAAAAAAGCGGGTGTAATTTTAATGGGTATTAGTCAAGACGACACTCAACAACTTTCAATGTTTGAATATGAAAATCCCAAAGAAAAAGTATTGATGAAAGTATTAGACAAAATTAATTTGAAACTAGGAGAAAAAGTGAGATTTGGAAATATGGGAGTGAGTAAATGGAAAATGAGGCAAGAACACCTAACACCACAATTCTCAACTAATCTTAATCATATCATCAAAGTTAAGGCAGGGTAATGATTAAATACCTTAAAAGTCCGTTACAAATCCGATATGTTGCTCTTCATTGCGACTCCATAAACTTGTGAGATATACTTTTTTTGAATTTAGTTGCTCTATCGTTTTATCAAAAATTGTTTGTTTATTGATTTTCCATAATTCAACCTGACTTTGAGATAGGTTAACATTTATCTCCAAAAAAGTGCAGTCAACTGATGGAATATCGGCAATTTCTTTTTCTTGATTCTCTAACAGAATAAAATAATTTTCAACTACAATAAGTTCAGCTTCTCTTTTTTCTAGCAATTCAATTAGCTTTTGCCGAAAGTTGGAAAGTGTTTCATCTGTTAAATCCATTCCCATCACAACAATATTTTCATTCAATTTAAAAACACATCTAGCATTCATTATTTTTTTTTTAAAGTTAGATACATAAATGCAATGAAGCTAATTTTTAACAAATTATAAGAGGCTATTTACACGCACGTGTAACAGATAGGAACGAACTTTTATTTGTCCCTATCTCATCGCGTGTAAGTAATTAAAATTACATTTATTCTATATACGCGATGAGATAGGGAAATAACCATTAAATGATTTAATAGATTCTAATTTTACTGTTTTTCTCGCACGCGTACGCGTACTGTTTTGATTTGGGAAAATAATAGAATAAGAATTAAAAAATCCCGACTTAGTATCGGGATTTAATTTTATTTATTTTTTCCAAAGACATTTTTAGCTTGTTTTTCTGTAAGCCATCTTATAGCCCCAGCTACACCGCTTTTGCTTAAATGAATAACTTCCGCATACATTTTGCCTAAAGTCTTTTTATATGTAAAAAACAGTTTATCTCCATCTTCAAGATCTACTGTTTTTTCTGTTCCCTTTTCAATACCCTCAAAATTTATAAACATATTTAAAAGTGCATCTTTATCAGAACCTCTAAAAACAAAGCTCTTATAATTATCTACTGTTGTGAATTTTTCATCCCTATACGTGAAAATATAAAGAGAATCTTTACTTTGAATCTTTGCATAGGACTTACCTAATAATTTGTATTCTCCAACTAAATTTAGTTTTTCTGTTTCAGATACTTTCATTTGAGAGTGTGATACAGCACAAACAAATAAAGACAAAGCAATGATAATTTTTTTCATAATAAAATTGTGTTTTGTTTATTCGCCCCATTCCTAAAAGCGAAGTTTGTATACAAAAAAAGCGTAGGTATGTAGCCTTAAATTTGTATAGAAGCTTCCGACGGCTCACTCACAAATAAGAACAACAACACCCACGCCAAAGCATGAGCATCAGTCTTATTTTTAGATGAGTGTTTGAATTGTCGGAATTCCTATACACTAAAAACAGCTAACGCTAATATTTTAAATCTTGGTCAGTTTTGACCTTGACATTTAATTTTATTAGTACAAATATAGTCGTAATTATTTATTCTTTTTGATCGGGTTGGAAAACCTAATTTTAAGAAAAGATATTATATACTTGTTTGAATTTTTTGTGTCCATATAAGAGTAAAAATTGTATAACGTTTAACTCTATATTTAAATGGTTAATCATTACACATTTTGCTTTAAATAAGTTTGTTTATCGTTACACACTTTTTGTGAATTTCTTCTCTAATTTGCTTCTGTAAATTATCAGAATGACTTACCGTTATCTTACCGAGGCTCTTTTTGTGGCGATCTCTATGAATGGGTTTTAAATCATATAGCCAGTACCTTGGATTTGAATAATTACCCAACGCCAAAGTTTGACGCTTTGTGAGCCTGTTTTTGTTGATGGTGTAATCGTAGTGTACTACCTCATCAAATCGCTTTAAAAGCAATGCGGATACATTTTTCAAGCTTTCGATAGTTATATCTTGAAACGTTCTTATTGATATATCTTTTAAACCTATCATTTTTATAAACTTAAGCTCAACTCTTAAAACATTTTTCGGTAACTTATATTGATAGGATTTATTATAAATTTTAAATATGAAAGATTGATGCTTCGCTTGTGTGCTATTTCCAGAATGAGTGAAATCAAACGGAATGTTTTTATGGTAAAGTAAACCTTTAAGATAAAGTTGAGGTTTAAAAACCAACTCCGTATTAACTCCAAATTCAATATTTTGAAAAACCATTTGACTCGATGTACATTTAAATAAATCTTGTAAATGAGAACTAATTTCAAATATATTTTTTAAGTTAAACTGATTGCCGTTATAGCCGTTATATTGATTTTGATCCTGCCAATTTGGGGCAATAATTCCGTTTAGGTCGTTCCACATTTTGTGTAAACTGCCTGATAAGAAAACGTGAGGGTTTTGAGGATTACTTTTATTAATTGTTATTTTACAGAAGTGATAATTTGCAGTTAAAACACTTTCTTTGATTTCTCCTGTACTTTTAGAAAGTTCGGTTTTGAAATCTAAAACTTTTGATTTTTCTAATTGTATAACATTAATATTTGCGAAATGAATTTTTACAAAATCAATCATTTTGATTTATATTTGAAATGTTTTTGCAATGCCTGTGAAAACGAACTTTTGAACAATAGGGGAGCGTGAACTACTCCCCTTATTTGTTATAGTGAATGAAGTTTAAAAAGGATAATTTTAAAAATATCCTCTCAATAAGGTTCTTTTATTTATCGCTCAAAGGCTTTAAGCTTTCCTCTATTTCTGAACGTAGAAAATAAACACGTGAGCCAATCCCAAGTGGGTTTAGTTTTTTTGATTTACACCAATTGTGAACTGTTGATATATCCACATTGAACATTTTTGCGACATCCTGACGCGTTAGATATTCATTGGGTTGCTTTGGTGTGAAATGTTTTAGAAAATTGTCAAGTTGACTTTTTACCCCCGCGTTAATTTCGCTTTGTAGTTGCTCAGGGGTGTACTGAATAAATTGAATAGTTGCACTCATAAAATATTTGTTAATAGATTAAAGTGCAAATCAACATTAGGGTTTTATTAGGGTTTCCCTAAAAAGTATGAAATAGTATTATTTGGGTTTAGCACCAAATTGAATAAGTTGATTTTTAACTTTTTCAACTGTGCTACTGGTGTTGTAAGGATTGTTTTTTTGGCTTGTGTTTGGGTTCAATAAAGCGTTTAATGCTGATTGAATAGTTTTGCTATTTTCGCCAGTGATCGCACTTATTACTGATGCAAGATTATTAGTAGTATTTCCAAAACACGGTTGTTTTCTCAATTGTTCTATGATGCCTAATTCGTTAAGATAGATTAATTTAGAAACACAAGAAGTTGAGCTTAAATCGAATGCCTCAGGCTCTTGGCTAATTAGCAACTTTTTTGCTTTGGGTTCTAAACCCTTTAATTGCTTTTTAGAGGCATAGTTTAAAACTAATTCCTCTAACCAAAACAAAAAATCATAAATACAAGTATAGTAGTGTATGTTAATTGGTTCTATTAGGTCAAACTTAATTAAAATACCTGTTTTAATCAGCTCTCCTTTTTCGATTCTATATGTTGAATAAGCTATGTTTGTTTTGAAGTCACATATATCGATTAAATCTTCATTGTTCCTTAAAAATATTATATCTACGTCATTTGATTTGATGTTATGTAATCTTTGATTAGTCGCCAAATCGAAAAATCGTCCGTAGAAACTGCATAATTGATATATATCAAAGTTATCAGTTTCTTTTTTCAATATTTTCATCATAGTTTGACCACTCATATTCTGAATATTATCGTAAAAATTTTTATAGTCAAATTCAATTAAATCAAAATCTTTCATTTTTCCGTTCCGTTATTTAATATTACTTTCATTTCAGGGGTTTTACTTTTAGTGATTTCCTCATAGAATTTCATAAACAAATCCGCATTCGCATCTTTATCTTCTCTTTTGTTTATGTAACTCAAAAATAAACTTTCTTTTGAATGACCTGTAATATTAATTAAAATAGCGGTAGGGATTTTTTTGTAATAGTTTGTTGCAAAAGAGCGTCTAAAGCTGTGCGAGGACATTAACTCATATTTGGGAAAATTACCAAACTCCTTACGATTTGTTTCGATGTTTAATTTTGTTCCTTTTACAACCTCATCAATATCAGATAATTTACAAACTACTTTTATATAATCATTTAATTTTTGTAGGGGTAATGCTCTTGGGAAACCATTTTCTATAATATCAATAATGTGAGGTGCAATTAACCCAATAGTTACACTCTTGCCTGTTTTTTGTTGAGTGACATCAGCATAATAACTTTTTCCGTTATATCTAATATTGCTATTTGACATTTTAAGTAAATCCCCTCCACGTTGCCCAACTTCGCAACCTAATAGAATCCATTTTCTTGCATTGTTTAAAGTTTCGGGAGTTATGGATAAATTCTTTGAGAGTTCAGGATTTTTAATTTTAAATTCATTTAAATCAATATCTTCAAAGTCAGCCTTTTTTATTTTTTCTATTTCATCAAACGATAAGGTTTGTATATATCTGTCATTATCACTTTCTCTAAAATGTTGAATTATTTTTGAATAGGGTGTAACTGGAATTTCATTTTTTTCTGCATCGATGCAAACGGTTTTTAATATTTCTAACTGTTTGCCCGAATAATTAGTTGAGTAGTTTTTAGTATTGATTAACCAATTAGTAAATTTATCTACAAAAGGTTTTGTAATTTCTGCAAATTGAATTTGCTTTTTAATTGCTAATTGATATTCGGAAATTATGTTTTTAAAGAGGTTATAATTTTTAATAGTACTTGAACTTAAACCTATTTTGAAACCACCATTCGTTTTAACCTTTCGGGTGTTAGCATTATCTATTATATGCTGAATATGGTTTACAAGTAAACCCGCATCAGTTTTGATAACTCTATTAAAACATAAATTTATTTTTGAATCGAGCCAGTTAGAATCAATTAAAACACTATTTGCTAAATCTTTGTTGAGGTTTGATAAAACATAAGTTTCTAATTTTTTAAGGTTATTAGATAACTGTTTATTGTCTACTTGATTTTGTTTAGGTAAATTAATCTTTTCACTCCAATCTTTTGGATTAATTGAAAAGCCTGTGTTTAATTCGTAAACATTTTTTCTATCAATTGAAACTCTTATTTTGATTGAAACGTTTTTGTTAGCCTTACTTCTTAGCCTAAATTGTATTGTTGCCATAATTTGAACTTTTTGAACAATTCAAAGATATGTATTATTTTAGTACGTTTTACAAAGTTGCCCAACGGTTGCCCAACGAATTATAGATAACATTCTATTTTATTCTATTTCTTTAGATGGTTTCTTAAATTATTAAAACCGTATGTATATTGAGTTTAAATAGTTTTTTATTGTTTTTACAAAAGGTTGTGTGAAATAATAAATAGAACGCTTTAGCGTGTAGGTTCGAGTCCTATTATCCGCACCAAAAGCTTCTCAATCGAGAAGCTTTTTTTTATGGGCTTAATTTAACTTTTCAAAGTCCTGATAATTATTCGATTTCTCCTAAATTTACGTTCCTTAAATTTATTCAGATGAAATCTAAATCTTTTCTAATCTTGCTCACCATCGGGAACCTACTAACAATGGAAGCACAAGAAAAAAAGCAAACCATGAATCCATTCTTTCAACCTTATGACACGCCGTTTAACGTGCCACCGTTCGACAAGATCAAGAACGAACATTTCAAGCCGGCTATTTTGGAAGGTATAAAAAAGCACGAGGAAGAAATCAACTTGATTGCCAATAATACCGAAGCACCAACTTTTGACAATACGATCCTAGCAATGGAAAATGCCGGCGAGTTGCTCTCGGAAGTAAACCGTGTTTTCGGGAATTATAATTCGGCCAATACTAGCGATGAACTTCAAGCAATTGCCAAGGAAACAGCTCCTGTAATGTCGGCTCACGGCGATAATATTGCCTTGAACGAAAAGCTATTCGCACGCGTAAAAACACTTTGGAACAAAAAAGAAAGCTTGAACCTGAATTTGGAACAGGCCAAATTATTGGAAAACCGTTACAAATATTTCGTTCGAAGCGGTGCCAATCTTTCAGAAGCCGATAAGGACAAATTGCGAAAAATAAACGCCGACCTTTCATTAACGTCTTTAAAATACGGTCAGAATATTTTGGCGGAAACCAATAAATACGAATTGGTAATCACTGATAAAAAAGATTTAGCAGGTTTGCCAAACGAACTGATCGAAGCCGCAGCTCTTGACGCAAAAGCAAAAGGAAAGGATGGAAAATGGGTGTTCACGCTTTCAAATTCGAGTGTGATGCCGTTCCTTCAATACAGCTCCAACAGAAAATTGCGCAAGGAAATCTGGAATGCCTACCAAACAAGAGCCAACCACGACGATGATTTGGACAATAAAGCCAATGCCATAAAACTGGCCAACCTTCGTGGAGAAAAAGCGAGGTTGTTGGGCTACAAGTCGCATTCAGATTATGTTCTCGAAGAATCGATGGCGAAGAATCCTCAAAATGTAAACAAACTTTTGAATGATTTATGGAAACCGGCTCTGGAGAAAGCCAAAATCGAAGCCGCTGACATCCAAAAAATGATGGACAAGGATGGTATAAAAGATAAAGTACAGCCTTACGACTGGAGATATTACACAGAAAAAATAAGAAAACAGCGTTTTGATCTGGACGAGCAGGAACTGAAACCTTATTTCAGTTTGGACAATGTAACCAAGGGCGTTTTCCAGGTAACGGAGAATTTATACGGACTAAAATTCAAGCAGCTTCACAATGTTCCTGTTTACCACAAAGACGTTACGGCGTGGGAAGTGACCGAAGCAAACGGCACCCACGTTGGAATCCTATACATGGATTTCTTTCCAAGAGCTTCCAAAAGAGGCGGGGCATGGATGACATCTTACAGAAACCAGAGTACAGTTAATGGCGAACGAAAAGCACCGGTAATTTCCATCGTTTGTAATTTTACAAAACCAACTGCCGATGCTCCCGCATTATTTACGTTTGATGAGGTAACGACTTATTTCCACGAATTCGGGCATGCACTACACGGACTATTGTCCAACGTAACCTACAAGAGCCTCGCAGGAACAAGCGTTCCAAGGGATTTTGTGGAACTGCCTTCGCAAGTAATGGAAAACTGGGCGGCCGAACCAGAGGTATTGAAGATGTATGCCAAGCATTACAAGACAGGTGCAACAATTCCAGACGAATTGATTCAGAAATTGGAAAAAGCAGGAACGTTCGATCAGGGTTTTGCAACGGTAGAATATTTGGCCGCTTCATTGTTGGACATGGACTACCATTCGCAAACAGCACCCATCACGCTTGATGCCAACACCTTCGAAAAGAACGCAATGAAGAAAATCGGTTTGATCGATGCCATCATTCCGCGTTACAGAAGCACCTATTTCCAGCACATTTTCTCCGGAGGCTATTCTTCTGGATACTACAGCTACATCTGGTCGGGTGTTTTGGATACCGATGCTTTTGAGGCATTCAAGACCACTACATTGTTCAATCCTGAAAAAGCAAAACTCTTCCGTGAAAACGTACTTGAAAAAGGAGGAAGCGAAGACCCAATGATCCTCTACAAACGTTTCCGTGGTGCCGAACCAAGCGTGGAACCTTTGTTGCGCAAGCGAGGTTTGGACAAGAAACCTGCTACGGCAAAAAAGCTAAAAGGATAATGACTTTTCTATAAAAAAACGGACTCTTGGGTCCGTTTTTTTTGTTGTATCAAATGAAATCTAACATCCATCCATCTTCACACTCAACTTCCCATCTACATAGGAAAGAATAAAAGGGATTTTCTCCAGCGTGCAACGTGGCTCAATCGTAAATTGGATATGGCCGTTTACTTCAAAATTTTCGTTGGTCAGCACTTTTAAAGATTGTTTGTAATGGGTATTTCTGCGAACAAAATTCACCAAACCTTCACCTTTATCACGCTCTTCTTTAGACAAGGGCGTTTCACTAATCGCTCCGTTGGTTGCAATTTTAGTGGAGTCGGGAAGTACGAGCGTGAATTTCCCCGAAAAAGCTCTCTTCGCATTGGGGGAAATAAAGTAGGCATCCTTTTTTAAATTCATTTGAACGGACAACACATATTCATCGTTTTGCCGTTTATCCACACGAATGGTTGAGATGTAAAGGGCATCATCCCGAACCAAATCATCGCTGAAATGGGTAGGTCCGACATACACACTATCCCGCATAGTTGCAACGGAGGCGATTTCCTGAGAATTCATTTTTGTACAATTGTAATTGAACGAAAGGAGTACTAATCCATAAAATAAACTGTTGTTCATGATTGATGATTTTGAAATTAATAGAATAAAATCCTTTGCTTTTGGATTTCATTGTAAAACTATCCTAATCAATTCGTTGAAATGTAAAAAATATGTAAAAGAAGTGTCAACGGTTTTAAAAAATGACAAAATTGTATGTTATTTGCACCACTTATGAAGCAACGAAAAATTTATTTCTACGGCAGTCTTTGCCTTGCAATCCTATCGGCTGTTATGCTCATGGGCTATCAAAATTCAAACGAAGTACAGACGGCTTTAATCAAAATAGCGTTGCGTGATGCGGGAAATAAATTACTGCTCACCAATCAAGACAGCACATCGCTTGTCCTGCCAATTCAAAAGTTGGGAGAATCAAAATACCGACTTTCTTTTCAAAAAGAACTCACCATCAACCCCGACAGTGTGGTGGCTATAATAGAGCGAAGTTTTCAAAAAGCAAACCTCTCCTCGCATTACCAAATTGAAGTGAGGCAATGTCAAGATTTTGAAGTGACCTACAGTTATCAAAAAAACAAAACCGAAGAAAAAAGCATCATTCCGTGTAGCGGACGTTTCTTACCTCAAAAGTGCTACCTGCTTGAAGTGCAATTTCTAGAAAAAACAGCTTCTTCAACTGCCCAACTAATTTGGATGGTACTTTTGATAGGAAGCAGTGTAATGGCTTTTGTTTTATTTCTCAAACGTAAAACAAATAGAAGACCCATTTCAGCAAACGGAAACAGCATTGCAGTAGGAAAGTTTCAATTCTATCCCGACGAAAATAAGTTAATCGTTGCATCAACCGAAATCCCACTTTCTAAAAAAGAAGTAGAATTGCTGACGGTTTTTGTCGAAAATCCCAATAAAGTCATCAAACGGGAAGAACTTTCCAAAAAAGTCTGGGAAGATCATGGTGTTTTTGTGGGTAGAAGCTTGGATACATATATCTCAAAATTGCGTAAGAAATTGAGTGATGATACATCGATTAAATTAACGAATGTGCATGGAATTGGGTATATGCTGGAGGTGAGGAATGACTAAAAAATCAATGATTAACCCTATACCGCTACAGCCGGAGGTTTGGATAAGAAACCTGCTGCGACAAAAAAACTAAAAGAATAATTAATTATATAAAAAAAACGGACTCTTTGGGTCCGTTTTTTTATAGTTTTATAACGTTTTGGCAAACCACTGTTGTGCGTTTGCTTTATTTATTTCTATTTCATTTTAAATTTGTAGACTATTCTACCAATGTGTTTTTCCGGTGCATTTTTATCTACACTCCATTTAGTTTTTAAAGCAGCTTCTTTTGAAACTTTTACTAAACATTCTGAAAGATTAGTGGAACCTCTTCCAGGATTTGCCTCTAAAACATTTCCTTTTCTATTTACAACAATTTCCATAACAACTGTTCCATATTCGTTGCAATTATTTTCAGGATATAATTCACTAATTACTTTTCTACCAGTTAATGAATAAGGTTCAATAAATGAATTTCCTCCTTTACCTCCAGCACCATGCCCGCTGCCAATACCACTTGGTTCTTTATCTGTATTCTGTTTTTTATTATCATTGTTATTCTGTGAAAAAGAACTTAGCGATAAAAGGATAAATGCAGTAAGTATAAAATATTTTCTCATGTTATTTTTAAGTTACAGTCTTTCTAAAGTGACGCACAATGTCCTGTGGCTTTGCGCTGGTTGCGGAAATTGGAACTGCGTACTCTCGGCTGGACAGAACGAAGTTATGAAAAAAGCACGTTCATGCAACAACAAAAACAGCAATCATGCAAAACCGCTGTTATGCGATGAGGCTGATGTAATTATGTTTATTCAACAAAAAACGGATGAAGTTTAAAATAAGGAGTCAATTCTTTTTCAACTTCTTTGACTATTTTCGTAATAATGAGTTTTGAATTACTCAATAAATTAAGTTTTACATCTTCATAAACGCATCTAAAGTCCTGATTGTTAAAACGTACTACAAATTCGTAAATCGAATTATCAGAACTGGTTGTATATACTTTTGAACCATCTTGGTCATATTCGAAATCTTTCAATTTTTCAGTTGTTAGCTTTTTAAAATTAGGTTTTAAAAGATTGAAAAGATTTGATTGTTTAATCTCGAATGTATAGGCAAGATCTCCATCATGATATTCTTGAACAATCACATTTTTCCCTTTCTGTTGAATAAAAAAAAGTTTATAGTTGTTTCGTGATATTGTTGAACCGGTTTCTAATTCGACACTCATATGGGAAACTGAACGCGAAATAATTATAGCATTATATCCGTCGTGCTTTACCCTTTCGTATATCTCTCTAGAGAATTCAGGTAAAAGTTTTGACTGCGAATTGCAATTCAACCAGAGGAGAAAGACAAAAAGACAGTATAAATATTTCATTTGTTTTTTTTTATTTGTGGTCGAATTAACGTCACGTTCTGTTGCCCTTTCGCATAACTAATTTATATGTATCACTTTATAATACATATCTACCCAAATAAGGGTGTATAAGTATGATAAAACAGATTTTATTCCCACTAAAGTAATAATTTATTTCCTACAACAATAAATTATAATCAAATCCTTTATAGTTTTCCACTGTCAACCTGAACCTCCTCCTGAACTTCGGGAGAAACACGGCATCCGACATCTACATTACCCCTCCGATGCCTTAAAGAACGCCTCCACACTTCAAAATTATCCCTCCGTTGAGGTTCCGTAATGACCCGGCGATGTCTTTTAGAGCTCCGATGAGGTATTTTAGTCCTCAGAAGAGGTTGCATAAGGTATAATTTGGGGTTAGGAAACCTCTCCAAGTGGTTGCACAACATCAACCGAAGGTTATGTAACCCCGAGCCACCTCACCAGAACCCCGAGCGATTTCAGCAGAACCCCGAGCAACCACTCCAGAACCCCAACCGACCTATATAGAGCGTCAACGGTGTGATAGAACAAATCGTCGCGACTGTATTTTTCCCGCGTTTTGCTAATAACCACAACCGCAAATCATAGCTAAATAATTCAATATTGACACATGAAGAGATTCGTGCGGATCTGGACAACTTTTAAAACCCACGGGCAACTCCAAATCGAAACAGTGCATAAAAGCAAACAGGTACTTCCCAGACATTACAGCCAAGGAAAGTACCTGTTCGGTTACTGTATTTTAAAATCCGGTTTAGGCCCTCGGAAGAATAGAAGATTCTTTCACAAAAGGTTGCAAGTCAATGCCCGCCTTGTCCATTTGAAGTTTAGATTGCTCCAAAGTATCCGCATAAACGCTGCCATAATCTTCGTTTTTAGCCCATGGGCGAACAGCAATTCGCACACCGTTATCCACCAAGGCAATCACTTCCACAGAAGGCGCCGGACTTTGCAACACACGAGAATCATTCTTCATAATATTCATAAAAATTTCCTTCGCCACTTTCAAGTCGGCGTCATACGAAATCGTGAAATTCAAATCCGCTCTTCGCGTCCCTGCAACCGAGTAATTGGTAATGTTCCCGTTCGATAGCGCACCATTCGGAACAAAAATAGTCTGGTTATTTCCATTGATAAGTTTCGTTACAAAGATTTGAATCTCAGAAACAGTTCCAGTAACACCCTGCGCTTCGATGGTATCGCCCACACGAAAAGGCTTGAACAAGATAATCAGCATCCCACCCGCAAAATTAGAAAGCGAACCCTGCAAGGACAAACCAACAGCCAAACCTGCAGCTCCCAAAATAGCAACGAAAGAAGACGTCCCGATTCCCAGTTTGTCAATAACCGATACAAACAATAGAACGCGCAATACCCAAAGCAAAATATCGGCAAGGAATTTAGACAAAGTAGGATCTAAGTCACGCGTAATCATTAATTTTCGAATCATCCTGTTGATGAAACGAATAACGTAGAGCCCCACGAAGAGGATCAATAAGGCGGAGATTAATTTTGGCGAATAATCAACCAAAATACTGATAAATTGTGAGGTGTACTTTCCGATGTAGTCTGTTCCGGCAATTACTTCTGTTTCTAGATTTTCCATTTTTTGTTTTTAGCAATTTATTAAAAAAGCCCTTTCGGGTTTGAAAGGGCAAATTTAGTATTTTATAAAAAATTAGATTTTAAAATAATCAAAAAGTTAATCGCCAATCTCGTCGGCGGCTCTTTGTATTTCTGTTTCAGTACGTATAGCCTTTTCTTCCAAAGTTTCTTCGGCCTCGGCCACTTTTTCCGAAATTGTTTCTTTTACTTCCACTGCTTTCTCCTCTGCTGCATGGATTTTTTCTTCCACAGCTTCCTGTACTTCTTCCGTTTTTTCAGCCACGGCTTCTTTCGTTTCTTCTGCCTTTAGCTCAACAAAATCTACAGTTTGTTCTTTCTTGGCATGTGCCTCATCTACAAAATCGGTCACTTTTTCTTTTACGGTTTCGTAAGCATCAATAGCCTTTTCCTTCGCAACTTCGGCATATTCTTCTGCTTTTTCCAAAATTGGCGCCGCCTTTTCTTTTGCCTGTTCCAAATATTCTTCGGCCTTATCGATAATCGGAGCCGCATTTACCTTTGCTTTTTCGTAGTTTTCTCTTGCAAAATCTTCTACGTTTTCTGCCACCTCGGCCGCCTTCTCTTTCGACGAGCCAAAAAGATTCTTAAAAAATGTTCCTAGTCCCATAATTTTGTTTTTTAGTTAGTATCAAACCTACGAAAAAAGACTAACATTTTAATTAGTAGTGGTTTAATCTTTAGTTGAAGAGTTTTCGCCACAGATGCACAGATTTTTTTAAATCATTTTTAATCTGTGAATCCGTGGCTACTTGTGCATCTGTGGCTATTTTATTTTTGATACAACGGATTGAAAATCTTCTGTCGGAAGTTGGCAAACACGATTCTGACACAGATAGAAAAGTGTCTTGTCTTCAATAAAACGATCCTTCAAAAAAGGCAACACCGATTCTTTTTCGGCTCCAGCCAAAATAATATTCGGATGATACCCTTTATTGATTTCGTTGCAAAACTTCTGAGCATCCACACCCAATACCGCAAGTTCCTTATTCTGTTCCGAGAAATTCAAAAACACGTTCATCCAATTCGAAAATGCCGATGGATAATCAATATTCGGAATGATGTTTCGGAGCATTTCCTGCACCACTTCTTCATAATAAGTATTGCCAAAATAAATAGAAAGCACGAATAAATTCTCCGCCATAACCGAATTGGAAGCGGGAATCACATTGTCTTCTGTTTCATAATGTTTGGAAATTAAAGCTTCATCCAAATCAGATGTAAAGGCAAAAAATCGCTTCTGCTCATCATAGAAATGTTCAAAGCAATAATCAGTGAGTTGCTTCGCATTGAAAAGCCATTTTTCATCAAGCGTCACTTCATACAAGGCAATAAAAGCATCAATCAAAAGCGCATAATCTTCAAGATACGCATTGATGGTGCTTTTCCCATCCTTAAAATTCCGAAGCAGATTGCCTTCGGCAGTCCAAAGATGTTGCGTGATAAAGTCGGCATTTTGAAGAGCGGTTTTCAGATACTTTTCATCTTGCAATGCTTTGTAGGCATCCACAAAACCTTTCAACATAAGCGCATTCCAAGAAGTCAGGCATTTGTCGTCAAGGCGTGGCTTGCTTCGTTTTTCCCTTTCGTTGTATAATAATTGTTCCCACGATTTCTTTTTTTCTTGTAGGTAATCAAGGTCGACATTGTTTTGAAAAGCAATGACTTCCAAAGCGACTTTCTGAATGAGCACATAATTTCCTTCTTCCCAATAACCAAAATCATTAATGTTGAAAACTTCGCTGAACAAATTAAAGTCATCCTTCAAAAGAGTTTGCAATTCTTTCTTTGTCCAAACATAAAAAGCACCTTCTTCGAGGTGTTGTTTTTCGGTAAGACTATCGGCATCGAGGGCAGAGTAGAAGCCACCCTGATTGTTGGAGAGTTCCTTGGAAACGAACGTCAACGTTTTTTCGATGACTTCTTTGTATAATGGATTTTTAGTCAGTTTATAAGCATCGGCATAAAGCGAAACCAGCTGACCGTTATCATAAAGCATCTTTTCAAAATGCGGCACATGCCATTTCAAATCGACGGAATAGCGAGAAAAACCACCGTCAACAGTGTCAAAAAGTCCACCGAAAGCCATCTTGGTCAAAGTCAGATGGACAAAATCGAGCAGCTCTTTATTTTTGGTTTGATGACCGTATCGTAATAAAAATTTATAATTGCTCGGCATCATAAACTTTGGAGCCCTAGCCATTCCGCCAAAATCATGATCGAAACTTTTGCTCCATTTTTCGAGCAATTGGTCTAAAATGTCATGGTCAAAATCATCACTTGGTTCAGTGCCGAGGATGTTTAGGCTTTCAATCCCCTTGTGGAGTTTTTCGGCATACTCGATCATCTTTTCAGGATTATTTTCGAAGAGTTTCTGGAGCTGTTCGAGGGTTTCAATCCAATCTTCCTTTTTAAAATAAGTGCCGCCCCAAACCGGCCGACCATCAGGAAGGCAAACGGCATTCAAAGGCCAACCGCCTCTTCCGGTCATGATCTGGACGGCTTTCATGTAAACCGCATCAATATCGGGACGCTCTTCACGATCTACTTTTATGTTGATGAAATGCTGGTTCATCGTTTGGGCCGCTTCGTCATCTTCAAAGGTTTCGTGTTCCATGACATGGCACCAATGGCATGCCGAGTAGCCAATGCTCACAATGATAAGTTTGTTTTGGTTTTTGGCTGTAGCCAAAGTGTCGCTGTTCCAAGCCTTCCAATGCACAGGATTTTGGGCATGTTGGAGTAGGTAAGGGCTGGTTTCTTGGGATAATTGGTTCATGGTGATTGGGTTTTAGCCCCGATAGCAGTGGAAATCCTTTTTTGTTTTTTCTTTAAAAACAAAAAAGATTGCAACGGATAGCGGGAATAGCTTCAAATAAAAAAAAGCGTCTCAAATTTGAAACGCTTAAAATTACTGTTTTTTGAATTGTTAACCGTTAACGGCTTCCACTTTTATGTCATTGTCGTTAAGCATGTCCTTCAGCATGTTTTCGATACCACTTTTCAAAGTAAAAGTTGAAGAAGGGCAACCGTTGCAAGCACCTTGAAGGACCACTTTCACACGTTTTTCTTTCTCGTCATACGAATCAAAAAGAATGTTTCCACCATCCGAAGCTACGGCTGGTTTTACATATTCTTCCAAGATATTGATGATTTGCTGGGAAGTAGTGTCCAGATTATCGAAGTTCTCGATCTTCTGTTTCTCCACTTTTGGATTGTTCACTACAATCGTTTCGTCGATTACAGTACCACCGTTTTCAATATATTCTTTGATGAAGGTTCTTACTTCGAAGGTAATTTCCGACCAATCGGCTACTTCATATTTCGTTACTGAAACATAATTTTCGTCGATAAAGATTTCCTTTACGAAAGGGAATTTAAAAAGTTCCTTTGCCAAAGGCGAAGCAGCTGTATCGTCAATGTTCTTGAATTCCATTGCGGTTTTGGTCAGCATTCGGCTTACAACGAATTTCAAAACGGCTGGGTTAGGAGTCGTTTCTCCATAAACAGTAGCCGGTTGTTTCTTTTTTGTTTCAGATGGAGTAATGATGTTGCCGCCATTGTTTACAAACTCATTGATCTGGTCGGCAACGGCATCTTTTACATCGTCCCATTCTACAATATTGTATCGTTCGATAGCGATAAAATTACCTGAAATCATAACCGTTTTTACAAACGGAAGATAGAATAATTTTTGCGCCAAAGGAGAGGTTGAAGCCTCGTCTATATTCTTGAATTCGAAGCTCTCATTTCGGACGATAAAGTCTGGAAATTCGAACTTTAGGATAGCAGGATTCTGCGTTTCCTTTATTATAACATTTGCCATATATTTTGTATTTTTTGCAAATTTAACAAACAATTTTTCAGTGAATAAGTATATTTGAATTTTTAATAGAATAATTAACACTTCGTTAATTATTTGGTAATGTATTTTTTATTATTCCTACTAACTTCTATTTATATGAAAAGACTTTTACTATTAATGGTGTTTCTAGCAACCGCTCTTACTGGTTTTGCCCAAGCAGACGTGGTTGTGACAAATACTAACAACCAAACACTCTATGTTTCAGGTGCTTCAGTTGTTTATTACATCAGCGTAAAAAACAATGGACCGTCTCAGGCAACTGGTGTACAGGTTTCAAATCCGATACCGGCCGGTTTTACAGCTTCATGGACAGGAAGCAACGGTTCTTTTGGATCGAATAGTTTGCAAAATACAATTCCAGTTCTGGCTTACAACGAAGAAATTACATACACATTAACGCTTAATATTCCGGCAGGATTTACCGGTGCTTTAACAAGTACAGCTAGTGTTAGTACCACTTCGGTAGATTCGAACATGGCTAATAATCAAGCAACAGACACGGATCAGGCATCTACAACGGGTGCGGATATTGTAGTAACCAATACAGATAATGAATCATATTATTACGTTGGCGGTACTACGATGTATGTAATAAAGGTTAAAAACAACGGACCTCAAGTTGCTAATAATGTTCGTCTTGTAAATGCAAAACCTTCGGGAACAGAAATAGCATCTTGGTATTCTTCAAATGGATATAGCGGTACAGGAAATATAAGTAATGAGATTGCAACATTGGCTGTTGGTCAAACCATTACCTACTATTTTACCGTTACTTTGCCAAATGTCTATACAGGGACACTTGCAAATATTGCAAATGTGACTTCTACAACGAATGACCCAATCCCACAAAATAACACCAATATTACCGACTATAATGTCAAAGCGGTTAATGCGGATGTAAAAGTTTCTGTAACCAATAATCAAACCATTTACACTCCTGGGGGAACAGCATCGTACACAGTTGTTGTAAAAAATGACGGTCCGTTGGCCGCAACAAACGTAAATGTTGCCAATACTTTTCCTGCGGGAATTACCAACATTAACTGGAGTGGAACAAATACAAGTTCTGGTACCGGCGCTTTGAGTAACGTAATTGCAAGTTTACAATCAGGCGCTTCGATTACTTACACTGTAAATATTCAGATTCCAGCTACTTTTACCGGGAATTTAGCGGCTCAGTTCACTGCCACGCCTGCAAACGACGATCCTAATTTAACCAATAATACGGCAACGGATACTGATTCTCAAATCTCTGGAGCCAATATAGTAGTCACCAATACAAACGGACAGGCAACTTATACTGTTGGAACTACTACAACTTACACAATCACTGTAACAAATCAGGGTCCTGAAGTCGCTACCAATGTCAATGTTTTCAATGCAATGCCAAATGGTGTCACAACTGCTATCTGGTCTGGAAATAATGCTTCATCTGGAACAGGTGATTTACAGAATACTATCCCAACTTTGGCCGTAGGAGCTTCGGTTGTCTATACTTTTGATGTAACTATTCCGGATAATTATTTGGGAAGTTTAAAAAGCGAAACAGTAATCAGTGGTCCTACATTCGATCCATTTCCTACATGTGCAAACTGTATTGATGTAGATGCTCCTAGCGTTACTACTAATGCAAACGTTGCCGTTAACATAACCGATGGGCAAAGTTCTTATGTTGCCAATCAAACATTAACGTATACTGCTACTGTTAGAAATCTTGGACCAAGTACTGCTAATGATGTCCATGTCGTGGTTCCGATTCCTTCAGGCATAACCAACTTTTCTTGGACAGGAACTAATGGCTCAAGTGGTACAAACATAGGCTTGAATAATACAATACCAACTTTGGCAAATGCCGAAGTGGTAACCTATACAATTGTTGTTCAAATACCACCAGGATTTTCAGGAAGCTTAGCAACTCAGATTTCTGCAACTAGCGCAACTAACGATCCAATCTTAACCAATAACACTTTTGTTGATACTAATACACAAGCAACAACTGGTGCGGACATCAAAGTGGTAAACACCAATAATACCGATTTTTTCATACCAGGAGCAAATAGCACTTATACTGTTACGGTTACCAATCAAGGTCCTCAAACGGCTTATTTGGTTGCGCCAAATGTTACCTTTTCGCCAGGTGTCACTTTGGTCGGTAGTTGGAACGGAAGTAACGGTTCCTCTGGAACAACTTTGCCGGTTACAAATACTATTGCCCAAATGAATGTAGGTGATGTGGTGACCTACACCATTACGGTTAACATTCCATCAGGACAAACTGCAAATGTTGTGAGTACTGCAACCGCAACATTGCAAACACCATCCGATCCTAATTTCCCAAATCCAAGTGTTGATACTGACGTATTGGGTCAATCGGATGTTGAAGTGGTTCTTTCTGCCAATAAAGATGCCTATACAATTGGTAATAATGTTGAATATACACTTACGATAGCAAATAATGGTCCTAGAGAAGCAACCAATATTGCAGTTGAAAGCCTTATTCCAGCAGGAATAACCGGTTTTTCATGGACAGGAAATAGTACAACAGGAACAAATATTCCTTTAAATGACATTATAACGTTGGCTAGCGGTACTTCCATGGTATATGCCATTACAGTAGATGTACCAACAGGATTTTCAGGAAACTTAGTGATGAATGCTTCTGCTACAAGCCCTGTTGGCGATCCTCTTCCGGCTAATAATCAAGACACTGTTATCACACCTTTAGGAGAATTAGACCTTGTAGTTACAAATACTAATTTACAAAATGTTTATACGCAAGGTGGAACTTCAACATATACCGTTACGGTAACCAACAACGGTCCGGGTAATGCTTCAAATGTTCAAGTGACAAATTTGATTCCACAAGGAATTACAGATTTTACATGGTCAGGAAATGGAGATTCAGGAACCAATGTAGATTTGGTTAACATGATTCCTTCATTGGCCAATGGAGCTTCAATGGTTTATACCATTAACCTTACAGTTCCAGCAAGTTTTACTGGAAATCTTAGTAGTACTGCTACTGCTATGACAACGGCGGGAGATTTAGATTTGTCAAACAATGTTGCTACCGATACAGATGTTATTGTAGCCGGTGGCGATGTAGCAATCACGATAACAGATGGTCAAACCACTTATACTCCGGGAACCACAGCAACTTATAACGTAACTGTGAGCAACATCGGAACAACAAATGCTGCAAATGTTTTAGTAAGCAGTATAGTTCCTGCAGGAGTAAATAGTTATTCTTGGACAGGGAATAATACTAGTGGTACAGGTGCAATCAACAATACCATTGCAATGCTTGCATCTGGTCAAACTGTAAACTACACCATTACATTTTTTGTTCCAGGAACATACACTAATAATGTGGTGACACAGGTTTCTATTACAAGTCCAGATAGCAACTTGACTAACAATACCAGTACAGATACTAACACTCCTTCGGCTGGTGCTGATTTAGTTGTGACCAATACAGATTTGTCAGCAATCTATATTGCTGGACAAACAAGAAATTATACCATTCAAATTACAAATTATGGACCTCAGGTTGCCCAAAACGTTGAGGTATTGAACCCGGTACCAGCGGGTATTGATCCTTCAACAGTAACCTGGACAGGAAATAGTACTTCGGGTGTTGGAAATCTACAAAATACTATTCCAACTTTAGCTGTGGGACAAACGGTTACTTACACCTTTACAGTTCCAGTACCTAGTAATTTTCCTCAAAATGTAAACTTGGTTTCAGAAGTAACAGTAACCAGCGACACTGTCGACCCTAATCCTGGATGTACGCAATGTGTAGATGTAGATACGCCTACAGCATTTGCAGATTTGGCTGTTACCAAGACAGATAATAGAGATAAATTTTTATTGAGTGACAATACGGCTACTCCACCAGAAGTAGAATATGTTACCTATTTGATTACCGTTGTAAACAATGGTCCAAGTGATGCCATGAATGTTGTAGTGCAAGACAACTTGCCTCCAGGAATCAACAATGCGGCTTCAATGGTGTGGGATGCAAGTAACGGAACAAGCGGTATTGGAGCCATCAATCAAACTATTCCTTCGCTTCTGGCAGGACAAACTATTACTTATGTAGTTTCATTAAGAATGCCATCATCCTTTAATTCTGTTACTGGAAATTTAGTGAACACGGTTACGGTTTCTTCTCCAACACCGGATAATATTTTGAATAACAATTCGGCTACGGATATAGATTTTCCAAGCAATGATTTTGTAACAGTGGACATCAATAAATACAGGGTAGATCAATTAGTAAGAGACGTTTTAATCAATGAGCCTTGTGTAAATATCTCTAATTTTACCTCTTCTACATCAGTCGGTTTTGGTTATTTCCATAGTAACAATTCTCCTGAAGCCTCCTTTCCATTTAAAGAGGGAATTGTAATTCGTTCTGGTCAAGCCGCATTAACACAAGGCAAATATGATGGTTCAGCCATAAGCACAGAAGGGTCAGGTTTTGCAGCTGGAGATGCAGATTTGCAAGCTATAGGTAATAGTCTTCCTGGAGGTGGTGCAGGTATTAGAGATGTGTCGTTTGTGACGTTCGATTTTGTTCCAACTGCTAATGAGTTTAGTTTTAATTTCCTTTTTGCAGCCCAAGAGTATGGAACATTCCAATGTGGTTATTTCGACGTGTTTGGTTTTATTCTTACTAATTTAGATACAGGCGAAGTGAAGAATCTAGCAGTAGTGCCGGGAACTACTCAACCAGTTTCTGTAAGAACCATCAACAGTAGTGTTTATAACGCTACATGTAATACTAATGCCCAATATTTTGCTAAATACAATAGTGATGAATGCCCAACTAATAATTGTGGTCCCGCCAATGTGGCTAGTTCTGCCATCAATATGAAAGGACAAACCACTGTTTTAAAAGCATCATCACCGGTTATTATGGGCGACAACTATAGAATAAAGCTTGCCGTAGGTGATTATAGTGATGCACAATATGATACAGCTGTATTCATCGAAGCAGGAAGTTTCAATATCGGTGGACCAAAAATTACAGGAACCGATTTATATGCGGATGATGAAGATTTCTCAGGTCCAAATGCAATCTGTGAAGGAACAACAAGAATAATCAGGGCGGCAACGGCTGCAAATCCAGATGTTACTTACGAATGGAGACGAAATGACGTAATAATGCCAGGAGAAGATACTTACTTTATAGAAGTAAGTGAGCCAGGTGTCTATACGGTTACTTTTACCTACGGAAGTACAAATTGTTCTCAAAGTGATTTTATTTTGGTAGATTTTGCTCCACCACCTTTTGATGTAGATGAAGCAGAAGATTTGTATGTATGTAATGACGCTACTCCAGAATTCAACCTTACGAGCAACAAAGCTGTTGTTTTGGCTGATTTTGTAGAAGGTGATTTTGATGCAGAATATTATCACTCTAAAGAAGATGCAGAGGCAGGAATCAATAAAATTGGTTCTGAAACACCACCTGTCAGCATCACACAATATCCAGGAGTAGATGGTGAAACCATTTATATTAAAGTCATAAATCAGTTCTCCGGAGGATATTGCGATCCTATCAAGCCATTCAAATTATTCCTTACAACTGCTCCAACTGGAGGTTTCGTTTATACGGATGATGGAGGAGCTCCAGGATTCTGTATAGGATCAAGCACTTCAATGCTACCAGTTGCTCCAGGATTGACGCCAGGGGGGACATATACAGCTACGCCTGCAGGTTTAACCATCGTAGATCCTGCAACAGGAGAATTGAACATTAATACAAGTTTAGCAGGTACCTATGAAGTGAAATATGAGTTTACAGGTATGGGTTGTGATCCTTATACTGCGGTAACTGAGGTTATCGTAAGCCCTTGTATCGCAACCATTGCTTCTCATTCTGGTAACGTATGCGAAGGAACGCCAACATTCAACTTGATGGCAACAGATGCCGGAATAGGAGCAACCTACGAGTGGACAGATAATAGTGGAACTGTATTCTCAAATGTTCAAAATCCAATAGCGGTTCCAGTACCTGCTGCTCCAGGTCCTTACAATTACACTGTGGTGGCAACTGTTGGAACGTCAGTATCGGCACCTAGTTCAATAACGCTAATTGTTCATCCAACTCCAACAGCTTCGTTTGTTACAAATTCAACTACAATCTGTACAGGAACTGCAGCAACCGTTCAAATAACGGGGACACCAGGCGCTACCATTAACCTTACGGAAGGTTCGATATCGCGTGTGGTAATTTTAAATACTACAGGTTCAGGGCAATTTACTACCAATACTTTAACTGCCGCTACAACCATTACTTTGGTAGATGTGGTGACGAATACTGTTCCACCATGTAATTTTACACCATCTCCAAGTCCTTCAATTGTAATTTCCGTAGGTCTTCCTACAGCTACGATGGTCGGCTTCACCGATCCGGTTATCTGTCTGGGAACTGCAGGAAGCTTCACGATCCAGGGAACCCCAGGGGCTGCTGTGACCTATAAGATTGATGGCGTAACAGCACCTGATGTTATACTTCCAACTTCTGGCCAATTGCTGGTTACTACAGCTGTACAGAATACAGCAGGAACGTTCACCTATGAGCTTACAAATATAGCCACCACCGGAGCAAGCGGATGCTCGAACGCGATAACAGGCGAAACGGCGGCCTTGACGGTAAACGCCCTGCCAACGGCAAGTTTCACTACAACTACGCCAACGGTTTGCCAGAACACGGCACCGACTATCCAATTTACGGGAACACCAAATGCGACTGTTGCCTATACCTATAGCGATGGTGCGTCAACTGTAAGCGGTAACGCCCCACTGGACGGATCAGGAAACTTCACCCTTGACACAGTGAACCTTCCGGATCCCAACCTAAGCTACACCTTCACCTTG
>NZ_JBMGQS010000020.1:0-71235 GCF_049060005.1 Flavobacterium sp. PLA-1-15
ACTCATCCTCCTCATTCGAAGTGATTCCCAAAGCTTGGTAGATGTAAGCATAAGTAGAAAGCAATTCAGGTTTTCCGTCTACCAAGGCCACATCGTGTTCGAAATGCGCACTAGGCTTTTTATCAGCCGTTACAATCGTCCAGCCGTCTTTTAGGGTTTTGATGTTGCGGGTTCCCATGTTGATCATCGGTTCGATGGCGATTACCATTCCTTCCACAAACATTTTTCCTCTACCGCGTTTTCCGTAATTTGGAACTTCTGGATCTTCGTGCATCTTTCTGCCCAAGCCGTGTCCGACCAATTCTCGAACTACGCCATATCCTTGTGCTTCGGTGTAGGTCTGGATGGCATTTCCGATATCTTCCACACGGTTTCCGGCTTTGAATTGACGGATTCCAACGTATAGGGATTCTTTTGTAACCTGCAATAACTTCTTAGTTTCGGGAGCTACTTCGCCAATCTCAAAGGTGTAGGCATGATCTCCGTAGAAATCATTCTTTAATGCACCACAATCTACCGAAACGATGTCACCCTCTTCAATCGGGCGGTTGGTTGGCAAGCCGTGTACCACTTGTTCGTTTACACTCGTCAAAAGTGTAGATGGGCATCCGTATAATCCCAGGAATCCCGGTACGGCATTATGATCGCGGATAAATGCTTCCGCCATTTTATCTAGTTGTAGCGTCGTAATTCCAGGTTTGATTTCTGACGCAATCATTCCCAGTGTTTTAGAAACCAATAGGGCACTTTCGCGCATCAACTCTATTTCTTCTCTTGTTTTTTGGATTATCATATCTGAAAATTTAACTTCGTTCAGTTCTCCGCCGCGGCGGATCGTGTCTGTCTGCAAAAGTAAGTATTTATTTGTAATATGAGATTTGTCATTTTTTGGCTGGATTTTCTGCCCTAACTTTGAGTAAAATTAAAAGGTATGAGTAAATATGTTTCTGCCCAAGAAGCGGTTAAGATTGTAAAATCGAGTGATAGAGTATATGTTCAGGCGGCTGCGGCCACGCCAACAGTATTGACAAAAGCATTGGCCGAAAGGGCATCAGAATTAAGAGATGTGGAGATTTGCCACTTGCACACGGAGGGTGAGGCTCCCTATGCGAATCCCGAACTTGCAGAGAGTTTCCATGTAAATTCCTTTTTTATTGGGAAGAATGTGCGCCATACGCTTCAAGCGGGAAATGGTTCCTATACGCCGGTATTTTTGAGCGAATTACCGCATCTGTTTAGAAAAAAAGTTTTAAAGATTGACGTCGCGTTTATACACGTTTCCATGCCAGATAAGCACGGCTATTGTTCGCTTGGTGTTTCGGTTGAAGCTACGGTTGCCGCTATTGAAAATGCACAGTATGTCATCGCGCAGGTCAATCCGAGGATGCCAAGGACTTTTGGCGACGGCATTATCCATGTTTCGGAAATCAATTATTTGGTGGAAGTAGACGAGCCAATTCACAGTCATGAGATGGCCTTAATTTCGCCAGAAGAAGACCGCATCGGAACCTATATTGCATCGCTGATTGAAGACGAAAGCACGTTGCAGATGGGAATCGGTTCTATCCCGAATGCGGCCTTGACCAAACTGGTGAATCATAAAAATTTGGGTTTGCATACCGAAATGTTCTCGGACGGTGTGGTCGATTTAATTGAAAACGATGTCATCAATTGCAACTACAAAGGTGTTGTGAGAGGCCGTGCGTTGGCTACTTTTTTGATTGGTTCGCAACGCTTGTATGATTTTGTGAACGACAATCCATTTGTGGAAATGCGCGAATCATCGTTTGTAAACGATACGGCGGTTATCCGAAGAAATCCAAAAATGATTGCGATCAATTCGGCAATTGAGGTCGATATTACCGGACAGGTGTGTGCCGATTCTATCGGTGCAAGGATGTATTCGGGAGTGGGTGGCCAGATGGATTTTATACGAGGTGCCTCGTTGAGTGCGGGTGGAAAAGCGATTATTGCACTGCCGTCGATTACGAAAAGAGGCGAGAGCAGGATTGTACCCTTCCTTCGTCAAGGGGCAGGAGTGGTTACTACGCGTTCGCACGTTCAGTACATCATTACTGAAAACGGTATTGCCGATTTGTACGGAAAGACGCTGAAGCAAAGGATGAAGGAGATGGTGAAAATTGCGCATCCATTGCATCAGGAAAACATCGAAAGGCAGTTTTTTGAAGTGAAAAATACAGCTGTATAGATTTTAGCGTTTTTGATGTAATTTCAACCAAACCTATACAGCTGTATCTAATATTGTGTTTTTGGGCAGATTTATATAAAACTGTTACAACTGTACAAGGCATAAAAGCACTTGCTTTAGAGGGTTGTACAGTTGTACAAGTGTCATTTACACTTGTTTTTAAGGGTTGTACAGTTGTACAAGGCACAAAAGCACTTGCTTTAGAGGGTTGTGCAGTTGTACAAGTGGCATTTACACTTGTTTTTAAGGGTTGTACAGTTGTACAAGGTATAAAAGCACTTGCTTTAGAGGGTTGTACAGCTGTACAACGTTCTATAAATATTTAGAAAAAATTAAACTGTTCCAAATATGATAAACCTAAAAAAGACCCCGGATGTTTGTCCGGGGTCTTTTGGTATTATCTTTTTAAAGAGAAATGGTTCATGTATTCTCCTGTTATGCCATTTTTGGAATAAATTACCTTGAACCAGTAATCATCAGACGGAAGCTGACGGCCTTCATAGGTTCCGTCCCATCCAGATTCATTATTGGTAAGGTCTTTTATCAACCTTCCTGCGCGGTCAAATATGTATACCTTTAAAGCATCTACGCCAATGCGTCCGCCGATGTTCCAATAATCATTGTAGCCGTCACCGTTTGGCGTAAAGAATTTTGGATAATCGGTGATTACGACAGATGTACTTATTTCGCCACAGCCAAACTTGTTCCGAACGCTGAGGATATAAATTCCTTCTGAAACATTGGTAAAAACATTAGATTGTTGCCATCCTTCGTTATTAAGCATGTATTCAAAATCAGCGGATTGAGGCGTTGCAATGGCGGTGATGGTATTGTCAATTCCAAATGCAACCAATTGAGAAGGTTCTCCTTTTATAGAAAATGGTATCAAGGTATTTTCAATAGTAAAATTGGCAACAGTCGAACAAAGGGCACTGTTTGTAATGTTTGTTATTTTCACTGAATACTCTCCTGCAAAAGGTGTTGTAAAAATTCTTTCGTTTCCATTGATGATTCGGTTTGCATCAATTGCATCAAATCCGTTGTAGTAACTGAAAGCATATTCTGAATCTGGAAGGCCGGCGTCTACAAAGGCCTGATTGATCACATTTCCGTCAATATCGATACAAATCTTGTAGGAAGTATCTTTTAATAAATTTTCAGGATACGGACGTACAAAGAGCTCTTGTTCATAGATCCTATGGCAGGCAATTCCTGTTTGGCTGTCAAAATTCACAGTGCTGTTCAAACGGATGTATATTTTTTGGTAATCAATTATAGTATTCGTAAATGCCTCTGGCGTATTAATGGTGTTGCTGTTATTTGCTTCTGCGTCACTCAAATTGATGTAATATTTAAAAGCAACTTCATTTAGCGGTGTTGTTCCTCTTAAGATAGGTTCTCTTTCTGTTATATCAAAATCATGAAATCCTGTTGTGTCACATTCTTCAAGCAATCTAGGAGTTGTATTGATCCCTGGTGTCTGAATGACATTTATTGCCATAGTCGTTTCGGCATTACAGTTATTTCCGGTAGGGTCAGTAACCTTTATAAATAGGGTCTTCGAAACGGAAGTGTAAGCTTCAGGATCCGGAATTGCATTATCAGCAAGGAGGTCGGCTTGGGTGGCATAAAAAGCAACTACATAATTAGCGTTGTTGCCAGTGATTTCTGCAATTTTTGAATTTAAATTGAAGATGGTTGAGGCGCCATCGCCACAGGCAGCAAGCGGACTAGGATTGGTTATGTTTGGTACAGCGAAAACATTCACCGTAAAATCTACAATTGAAAAACATTGATTAGCAGTGTCTGTTAATCGAACAAAAACGGTTGAATTACCAACGGCAGGATTCAGATTTGAGTTTTTATTTATAGGATTGATATTGTCCCTTGCGTTTTCAAAGGTGCTAAAATAACGCGTCTGAACCGTAGGACTTTGCAAAGCTAAAATCTCAGCATCTTTATTGGCCAAAATCACGTTTTCATCTTCACAAACGACTATAGTTGCAACGGGATTCTGATCGGGACTGTCATAAACTTCAACTTCAAAAGTACCAATACCGGCACAATCATTTCCGGTTTCAATTCGTGTATAAATGATATGGATTCCAGATATGAATTCTGATGCGTTTGTAACTTCATTTTGTTCCAAAGAAGCATCGCTCGTGTTTCTGTAGAAAGCAATTTCAACATTCGTAGTTGGAAAAAAAGTATTTTTTATGATTGCTCTCTGCGTTTCAAAATCTATCGTATTTGAATTGGTGTTCAGTACAGGACAAACCGCAGGGATGTTAGAATATGAAGCTACACTGGTTGGATTTACAGTCAGTTGAATTTCGGCTGTGTTGGATATACAAGGAAATGTCTGACCAGTAATTACGCCTGTAACATAAATCGTCTGGTTAAAAGGGTTTGTATTTGTAAAATCAGCCGGGTCTGGAATTTGTTGTGTCAAAGCGACATCGGTAAAATAGCTTAGTGTAATGCCGGTTGTATTGTTTGTAATCGCATTGCTCAATTCTGTTAAGTTTACTGAAGCCAAACCATCATTATTTGGAGCTATAAAATCGCATTGTTGTAAAGTATGAGGACCTGGAATCAAGGCAGGCTTGTCAAAAAAGTTCAGTTGAATTTCATCGGCACTAACTTCCAATCGACTTGGATTAACAGTTGGATCAGTACTGTCATAAGCCGTAATTTCTACTTTATAGAGACCTGTTTCAGATGCTGTCAAAGTATTTGTACTTGTTGTTGAGTCAGCTATACTTGTTAGTAAAACTCCATCTTTAAACCATTTATAGTTGAATCTTAAATCGGCAGGATTTCCAGGGAAGTTGGCAATATCAATAGTTGCAACAAGGTCCTTAGTGTCAGGTTTGCAATAATTCGGTTGGGTGATCTCGTTACCTGCGTTGTCCAAGATATCCACTGCCGATAGAAAGCTGCAATCTGAACTTCCTGTTCCTCCTGTTTGTGCTATTGTAATTTGACCAGGGACATTATCATAATTGTCTACTAGTAAAATATAAAATTCTCCCTGAACGGCATTGAATATCTGAACATTTTCGATACTATCAGGAGCATAACTGCAATCCACTTCTTTGCCAAGAGTCAATTGGCTACAAATGTTGTTTAAGTCGTTAAAAGGACCCCAGAGTACAAAGTCAACATCGGTTCCAACTCCAGCGTTGTTTACTTGTCCAATCTGTAAAAAGATATTTCCTGATGTTTGAATCTTCATGAAAAACCACGTAGGAGCTTTAAATTGGTCTAAGATGCACGAGGTTGTAAAAGTTTCTCCATTATTGTTGTTGGTAGTGTTTTGAAAAGGGATGCTCGTGGCACAAGATTGATATTGTTGAAAATTGGCCTGCAATTCACTGCAAGAAGAAGCGCCTTCCTGGGCATTGGCAAATTGAATGAGGAACAAAGTAAGGGTAAAAAGAACTTTATGAACTATTTTCATTGAAACGTAATTGTCTAATTAATAGATAATGAGGAGCAAAGGAAGTAAGAAATTTTGAAATAATTTAAATTTATTTCAGATATAAGTGTTAATTATTGTATAAAAACCAATATCCCATTGAATAGAATGAGATATTGGTTGAATGTGATGTAAATGAATATATTACAGTAGAGAATGTCTGTTCATCACTTCAGGTTTTTCTACTCCCATCAAATGCAGAATAGTAGGAGCAATGTCGCCCAAAACCCCATCGTGGATTGTTTTCAATTCTTTGTCCACCAAGATAATCGGAACTGGATTTGTGGTATGGGCCGTATTCGGACTACCATCAGGATTGATAATCGTTTCGCAATTTCCGTGATCGGCAATTACGATGGTAGTATAATTGTGTTCCAATGCAGTTGTAATCACTCTTTCAACACATTTGTCCACCGCTTCACATGCTTTGATGGCGGCTTCCATAACACCTGTGTGGCCAACCATATCTCCGTTTGCAAAGTTCAGGCATACAAAATCAACTTCTTCCTTTTCCAATTCCGGAACCAAGGCGTCGGTCAAATCGAAAGCACTCATTTCAGGTTTCAAATCGTAAGTCGCCACCTTTGGAGAGTTTTTTAAAATACGGCTTTCGCCGATAAAAGGCTCTTCTCTACCGCCAGAAAAGAAAAAAGTCACGTGTGGATATTTCTCCGTTTCGGCAATACGGATTTGTTTTTTGTTATTTTTCTCCAAAACCTCTCCCAAGGTTTCAGTGATGTTGTCCTTGTCGTAGATAACGTGCATCCCCACAAAATTATCATCGTAGTTGGTCATCGTTACATAATACAAATCCAGCTTGTGCATGTTCTGTTCGTGGCAGTCATTTTGCGATAAAACTTCGGTCAGTTGTCTTCCTCTATCCGTTCTAAAATTGAAGAAAATCACCACATCGCCTTCCTTTACTTTTGCGATTGGTTCGTTGTTTTCATCTACCATTACAATCGGTTTCAAAAACTCGTCGGTAATGTCTTGGTTGTAATCATTATGGATACTGTCCAGTGCATTTGTAGAAGGTGTTCCCACGCCGTTTACAATCAAATCGTAGGCAAGTTTTACTCTTTCCCAACGTCTGTCGCGGTCCATTGCATAATATCTTCCTACAACCGAAGCCAATTTTACAGTTGTATCCTTAATGTGATTTTCCAATGAAGAAATAAAGTAAGCGCCCGATTTAGGATCCACATCACGGCCATCCGTAAACGCATGGATGAATACTTTCTCCAAACCGAAATCCTGAGTTGCATCTACCAAACCTTTCAAATGATCGATATGAGAATGCACGCCACCATCGGAAACCAAACCTAGAAAGTGAACATCGTTGTTGTTGTCCTTCGCATATTGAAAAGCATCCACCAACACTTTTTCCTGATTCAAAGTCTTATTTTCCACAGCAAGATTAATCTTTGCCAAATCCTGATAGATGATTCTTCCGGCACCAAGATTCATGTGTCCCACCTCGGAATTTCCCATCTGTCCTTCGGGAAGACCAACATTCAAACCGTCGGTTCTTAGTTGCGCGCTTGGGTATTTTGTATATAGACTGTCAATGAAAGGAGTGTTTGCATTATCAATGGCTGAAACTTTTGGGTCGGGCGATTTTCCCCATCCGTCAAGGATCATAAGGATTACTTTTTTGTTCATTTTGAAATTATTTTACACAAAGATAAAAGATTTCAATGTTAAAAAAGGTTGATGCAGAAATGTATATTGCGATAAATTACGAAAACGGTATAGTGTTTTAAACCTTAGAAAGCATTTTTGATAGAGTTGTAATCTATGAAATATCGGAAGCTTACCGAGAAGATGTTGTTGAGGTTGTTTTCGAATAAATTGCTAAAATTATTGCGAACATCTCTGTTGATATCTCTGCTGAAATTAGAGGCATTGTTTCGATACAAAACCGATAATTGACTACCAGGAGCAAACCACCAGGAGTACGACAAATCCAAATTCCAAGTACTAAAATCAGAATTTCTGTTTTCTGTAAAAGTGGTATTTGGCGTCAGGCTTCCATTTTCTTGCAAATTCAAAAATTGCTTGTTTTCAGCATACGACCAATAATAACGAGCAGATAGATTCACTGTCATGGTTGGGCTAATGGCATATTTTGCACTTGGTTGCAGGGTATATGTTTTTCGGTCCCTTTCGGCAAAAATGATGTCGTTTCCATCAAAAGTAATCCAACCCTTATCACTTTTCTGATTGTAAACATTTCCGGAAAGATTCAATAAAAGTTTGTCGCTTACTCGTAATCTTGGGGCAACCGTAATTCCGTAATTCTCACGGTTTGGTTCATTCGTTATCGTGCTGTATAAATTGATATCCAATGCAAACGGACGGTTGTAGTTGGACGAAAAATAAAGCTCGTTGTAAACATTTTTCGGTAGGTTTACAAATCTTCCGCTCATTCGGGCTTCATAAAAATCGTAGGTTTCAAAAGGATTTATGTACAAGGCATAGCTAATGTAATCGTTCTTTCGAGTATTAGAAGTTACATCGATATTGATTTGGGCCTGCTGCGCTCTTCCAGTTGTGTTGTGAAGCTCTATATAATAATTGGTATTTATTTTAAAGGTGTTAAAGATTCCCGTAGGATTCAAGATCCTGTAGCTCAAATTTCCATAGCCGCCGTGATAATTATTGATGAACAGGATGCCCAAATCATTAGAATCATATTCGTCAGAAACATAATTTGCTCCAGCACTGTAACGCCAATGGCCTCCTTTTTTTGCAAATCCTAAAGTGGTATTGATACCGTTTGTGTCATCCGAATCGCCATATTGGTTGATATAGCTGTATTTGAAATCGCCCGAAAGATTGTATTTGTTGTTTTTAGTATTCAAATCATAAACTAATGCCGAAACATTTGCATCACGATAGAGACCATTTCGGGTTACATTGGTATTGACAAAAGCCACAGATGAGTTTTGATTGAAACGTTGGTCTAAAACAAAAACATTATAATTGGACATCGGTTCCACTTCAATTTCGCGTTTAGTGCCGGAAACTTTGTTTTCAACGGTGGCAAATGTCCGTTCGGTTATGGCATTCAAAACACCAACTCCCAATCCGTTTTTTGTTCTGCCGGAAATCTTTAAAGCATTAATCAGATTCACCGATGTTGGATTTTTCACCTCTTCATCAGGATTATCGCTGTAAGCATAAGTGGATGGGCTTCCGCCGATTCTTCTCGAATACAACAAACCTCCTTTGTTGAAAAGATCAGTTCCTTCGGTAAAAAATGGTCGATTTTCATTGAATTGTTGTTCAAACGGACCAAGGTTCAGTTGCACATTGTCGTAGACGGTTTGCCCGAAATCGGGAACCAAGATCGCATCTAAAGTAAAGGAATCGTTGATGCCGTATTTGATGTCCATTCCGCCCTTAAAGGTATGATTGGAAGTAGTTTCGTTCTTTTCGTAATAATAGGAAGCATACGGAATAAAGAAAAGGCGAACGGGTGGTTTTATGTTTTCAATACCTTCCAAGATTCCCGCCTGAGGCAAGAAGGCACCAATTTTCATGTCAAGCGGACTCCAAGTATATTTTTGGCGATCACGTTTTATTTCTCGGTATAAATTCAAACCCCAAGTTTGCTTGTCTTCTTCAGAAAAACGAAGTGCGGCGTATGGAATCCTCATTTCTACCACCCAGCCAAATTCTGTAATGTTTACGCTACTGCTCCAAATCGCATCCCAGGAATAATCTTCGTTTGCTTCGGTTGCAAGACAATCCATCTGTACTCCCGCCGCACTCACATAAAACCTGAAGTCTTGTTGTCCGTCATTAAAGCCATTGATGTAGATCCCGAAATGATCTGCCGTTCCAAAATTGTCACGCTGGGTCATTTCTTTTAAAATCAAATCGGGTTGGTTGTCGTATAATAATGCGGCAACATAAATTGCTTCATTATCGTATAGTATCCTGACTTCGGTTTTTTTCTCAGTAGCTATCGGAACACCGTTGTCGGGTTCCAACATTACAAAATCAGTAGCAACTTTTGCAGTGTTCCAAATGTTTTCGTCCAGCTCGCCATTTATTGTAATCTTTTCCGATATGGATTTTGCATCAACAGACTTTTTTTGGCTGTAGGATGCGGAAACAATTAATAATGTGAGTGTTAAAAAGACTCGGGAAAGTTGGTGCATAAATTTCAATCTGGGGAGACAAAAATAATAATTTAACCAACGTTAACAGTTTTATAGATAATAAATTTTGAAAAATCTCGTTTTATAAGATATTATGCAAATATTATAAGATTGTTAAAGTCAGTGAGTTATTTTGATTTAATAAATTTTGGTCTAATATTTGCAACCCGTAAAAATTGTATAACCTAAACACATTCAATGATTTACAAAATAGCCCCGATTTTATTATTTCTTTTTACTTCTTTTAGTTCAAACGAAATAAAACCTACAGAGCCTAAATTAATTGCTTCAACTACTAAAACAAGTTTCGCTTCAAAAGCAGAATCTTTGTACAACAATTTAAATTCTAACAATCTCTCATTGCCTAAATTAGGGACTTTTACAAAAGCCTTGGAAGGTTTCTACGATTTGAAAGAAAAAGGAAAAATCAAAAGAGATATTTTGACTTTGATTGATTTCAGTATGTCTTCAAATACAAAAAGACTTTGGATTATCGATTTGACAACCAATACTGTCTTGTATAATTCTTTAGTGGCTCACGGAAGAAATACAGGCGATGAATTTGCAAAATCGTTTTCCAATCAGCCAGAATCGTATAAAAGCAGTTTAGGTTTTTATGCAACTGGCGAAGTATATCAAGGAAAACATGGATTATCGCTTAAATTAGACGGACTTGAAAAAGGTGTGAACGACAAAGCCAGAGCAAGAGCAGTTGTGATCCACGGAGCCGATTATGTAGCAGAATCGTTCATCAAACAAAACAAACGTTTGGGTAGAAGTCTTGGTTGTCCAGCGATTCCAGTTGGAATGACAAAGGAAATCATCAATACAATTAAGGATAAATCATGTCTTTATATCTATCATCCTTCTTCAGACAAAAAGATTTCTATAGGACAGATTTCATAAAGATATTTTTAAAATGATAAAAACGGCACTTATTCTATTTTGAATAAGTGCCGTTTTTCATTTCTCATGCTTCAAATGCACTAAACAGATAGAAAAGAAGTTTGTTTTGATTTTTTTTAGTGACGCTTTAGTCTAGAAAAGATGATTAAAGTTCCTCAATCCGCATTCAGATTGGTGTTTTTGAGAAAAAAAAATAAAAATTTTTCAGCCGATAACTTTTTAATTGTAAATGAATTATGTTCTTAAAGTAAATTTTTGAAGCAAAAAGCAGTAATTTTTTTGAAAAAAAGCTTGCAGGTAAGAAAAAAGTTTGTGTATATTTGCACCGTTGATAAGCGGAAGTAGCTCAGTTGGTAGAGCTCCAGCCTTCCAAGCTGGTTGTCGCGAGTTCGAGCCTCGTCTTCCGCTCAAAAGCCTCTAACATTGTTAGAGGCTTTTTTTATGCTTTATAGTTTAGCGTCCGAGAAAACTCAAATCACTTCCGCTTTCCAATTCTTCTGGAATTTGATTTTGTTTGAAAAGTCGAGCCGTCAAAGTTCCTTTCAAAACGATTTTATCACCTTTTACATCGAGCCAACTTCCTTCTCTCAACCCTAAAACAGGAATGCTGTTGAATTGATGAAACTCCTTAATTCTGGTTTCGCGCGTTTCGCCCATGTGTGTAGAATTCGGTTCTGGATCCAAATAATGCGGGTTCAAATTGAACGGAATCAATCCCAACGTTTGAAAGCTTGGCGGATAAATTATTGGCATGTCGTTCGTGGTTTGCATCGATAGTCCCGTGATGTTGCTTCCGGCACTTGTTCCCAGATACGGGATTCCATTTTTTACGGCATCTGCCAAAACGTTCATCAAATTGAATTTATACAATTGCGACACCAATAAAAACGTATTTCCTCCGCCTGTAAAAATCCCTTCAGCCTGATTGATGGCTTTAACAGGGTTTTCAAATTCGTGTAAGCCTTTTACATCTAGATTGATTTTGGCGAAAGCCTGCTTTACTTTTTCAGTATAAGCATCGTGGGAAATGCCGCCTGGACGGGCAAAAGGAATAAAGATAATTGTTTTGCAATTTTGGAAATGAAGCTTTAATTCGGGTAAAATATATTCCAAATATTCGCCTCCGTGTAGAGTTGAAGTACTGGCAATGATGAGGTTTTTCATAAGGAATTAATAAATAATGGTTAAAGATAAAAATCTTGGAAGTGTTTCTGTAAGGATTTATACTTTTTTTAATTAACATAACTTTACAAAGGCATTAATAATTAATTTGGAAGGGATTACGATACTTTTACCGAAAACAAATACTACACCTTTCAAAATGAAAAGATTTCAGTTCGGTTTGATTTTCGTTCTCGCTGTATCGCAAAATTTGTGGTCACAGGAAACGGTCAGGAAAAATCTGAACGGAAAAGTGATGGCCGAACTTTATAATCTTGAAGACATCGACGTGATTAATATGCAAACCGAAAAGTTCAAGAAGACGCAGACTAGTGGCTATTTTTCGATTGATGCCAAAGAAGGCGATACGCTGATGTTTTCGGGTGTCAATATTAAAGGTTTGAAAGTATTGGTTTGTGAAGAAGATTTGCAAAAGGATTTGTTGTTTGTAAAGCTCGAAACCGTTGCAACACAATTAAGTGAAGTTACCGTCATCAATTATAATCATATCAATGCGGTTTCGTTGGGAATTGTTTCGGCAGATCAAAAAAAATATACACCAGCCGAAAGAAAATTGAAATCGGCAAGCAAAGGTTTTTTGACGGTTGATCCTATTTTAAATATGTTTTCAGGAAGAACTGCTGAGTTGAAGCGAAATGTGGAAACGGAAAAGAAGGAATTCTGGCTGACAAAAATTGAAGAATTGTTTGAAGATGTAATTTTGGTTGAAAAATTAAAAGTGCCATCAGAATATATAAAAGGATTCCAATATTTCTTGGTGGAAAACAAAAGGTTTGTTCAATTATTAGAAGGAAAAAACAAGACGGTTTTGCATTTTGTTTTGGCAGAATTGGCGGTAAAATATAAAAGTTCAATCGCCTATGAGTAAAGCTACTTTCCTGATCTTTTATTTTATTTCCCAATTCGTTTTTTCGCAAAATGAGAAGCTTCTTCATGGTTTGATTGTAATAAAAGATGCTACGCCTCAAGGAGTTCATGTCATTAACTTGATGAACGAAAAAGAAACTGTTTCGGACAGTAAAGGAGTTTTTTCAATCTTGGCAAAACCGGATGATTTGTTGGTTTTTTCGGCCAATCATCTGGATTACATGCGAAAGATTATAGAGCCATCGGATTATGATTCTGCTCAAATTAGAGTTGAAATGACTTCCAAAATCAATGAATTGGATGAAGTTGAAGTGAGGAATTATTCTCATCTCAATGCAGAAAATCTGGGTATTACCAATGGCGTAAAAACATACACACCGGCTGAACGGAAATTGCAAACTGCCGGAGATTTTAAGCCTATACATTTATTGCAGATACTTGGAGGTTCGATGCCTTTTGATCCTGTTTTGAACGCCATAAACGGACGCACGAAAAGATTGAAGGAGCAAATTAGGATTGAACAAAAAGAACAGTATCTTTCTAAGCTGGATGAACTGTATGAAACTGATTTCTATATAAAAAAATTAAAAATCAATGCCGATTATGTGGATGGTTTTAAATATTATCTGCTTGAAGATGATGCTTTTGTAACGCTTTTGGAAAAAAGCAATGAAACCCAGATTTCGTTTTCAATGAGCCAGCTTTCCGTAGAATACAATAATTTAATTTCAGATGAAAAAAAGTAGTTTCCTGTTTTTTTTGGTTTTCAGTGTACAATTTTGTTTTTCTCAGGAGGAAAAAATAATCAATGGCAAAGTTGTAGTGAAAGATGCCAAAGTCAGTGATATCCGCGTAATAAATTTATCAAACGAAAAAGAAACAATAACCAATAGGAAGGGAGAATTTAGTATCTTAGTAAAGCCAGATGATTTGCTGGTTTTTTCGGCAGATTATTTAGATTATATGCGAAAGATAGTGGAACAAGACGATTATGATTCTGGTTTCATTACAATACAAATGACTTCTAAAATCAATAAATTGGATGAAGTTGTGGTGAAGAACTATTCGGGCGTGAACGCAGTTGCTTTAGGAATCTTATCGAAACCAGCGAAGGAGTATACTCCAGCCGAACGAAGGCTTTTTGGAGCAACAAGTTCTCCTGTGGATGCCTTGATCAATTATCTTTCGGGCAGAACAAAAATGCTTGAAAAAGGTGTAGAGATTGAAAAAAGAGAGTTTATGCTGGACAAGTTGGACGGACTTTATCCCGATGAATTCTACCTTCAGAATCTTGGAATCGAAAAAGAAAGAATCAAAGGGTTTCATTATTTCTTGGTGGAAGATTCACGGTTTCCCGAAGCATTGGATGCAAAAAACAAAATGCTGGCCACATTCTTGATTATAGAAATTGCTCAAAAATACAATCTGCTAAATGAAAAATAGTTTTCTTTTTGTTGTTTTGATAGTCACACAATTTGTTTTTTCTCAAGAGGCAAAGCTTCTCAAAGGAAAAATAGTGGTAAAGGATGCAATGGTCTCTGGTGTCCGGGTTGTCAATCTTGTGACTGAAAAGGAAGTGCTGACCGACAGTAAAGGTGAATTTACCATTATGGTTAAACCCGAAGATTTGCTTGTGTTCTCGGCTACACATTTGGATCACATGCGGAAATTTATTGAAGAGGAAGATTATACTTCAGGTGCCATCATTATTGAGATGACTTCAAAAGTAACGCAATTGGATGAAGTGGAGGTGCGAAATTATTCGAATATAAATGCAGTTAGTTTGGGAATTCTTTCCAGGCCCGCCAAAATATACACACCGGCAGAAAGAAGATTGAAAACCGCTACAGCCATGTATCCCACGGCAAATGTCGGAACAATGATGGGAGGTTCCCTAGGTTTGGATCCCTTGATTAATTGGATTTCTGGAAGAACGGCCATGTTGAAGAAGGAAGGAGAGGTAGAGAAAAAAGAATTCCTGCTCCAAAAACTTCGCAATTTGTACGACGATAAATATTACACTGAAAAATTAAAAATCAAGAAAGAATCCATCAAAGGATTTCAGTATTATGCAATTTACAACGAACGTTTCATCGAAGCCTTGAACTCAAGAAATAAGGTGCTCACGACTTTTTTAATAGGAGGATTGGCTTTGGAATTTAATAAAATATCAAATGAAAAATAATACCCTTACATTCGTTTTGCTCTTTATCACGCAAATTTTTTTTGCACAGCAACTGCCGCGTGAAATTCTTTATGGACAAATCATTTCCGACTCTATTACAGTTGAGGGCATTACCATAACGAATAAAACCACAAACCGTTATTCTGTTTCGGATAATGAGGGAAATTTTAGTTTACACGCTAGGGAAAAAGATACCTTGGTTTTTACGAGTATGAATTATTCTTCGAAATCGGTTGTTTTAAACTCTTCTGATTTTAAGATGAAGATTCTTCGCATAAAATTAAAAAGTCATATTATGCAGCTCGATGAAGTGATCATCGACCCAAATTCACTCACGGGTGATTTGGATAAGGACAGTAAGAATATAAAAGTCACTCAAATTGATATGAAAATCAATATGAAAGATGCATTAAATCAGGAGTTTGAGGCTGATGGACAAACTTCTGCGCTAAATACTGCAATTCGAGGGCCGGGGCACGTTGAAACACTTTACCAACCCGATCTAATTAAAATTGTTCAAATGTTTGGGCTATTCAAAGGGAAAAAGAAGGATAAAAAAGTTGAATTCACGTCCAGTAAAATATTCCCCGTAGCCGTTCAAGAAAAATTATCCGAAGGTTTTTTCTTGGACACCTTGAAATTAAAGAAAGACCAAATTGGACTTTTCTTGGCCTATTGTGAAAATGATCCAAGGGCCCAGGGTTTATTATATGCCAACAAAGAATTTGAATTGGTCGATTTTCTGATTTCTAAAAAACCGGAATACCTCAAATCGCTCGAAAAGAAATAGTATTTTTGGCAGATGAAAAAGAAAGGTTTTCTATTGTTTTTAGGGGTTTTGTTTGTTGCGTTCTCGTCTTTTGGAGTGCATAAATTCTATGTTTCCATTTACCAGATCAATTTTGTTCCCGAGAAAAAAATGCTTCAAATCACGTCCCGTATTTTTATGGACGATTTGAATTTTGTTTTGGAAAAGAAATTCAAAAAAAGAGTCAACATCGGAGAACCTAACGAAAGTGAGGAAGATGTTTCGATGATGAAAAAGTACATCGAGGAAAATTTTTCCATCAAAATCAACGGAAAGCCAAAAGAGATTCATTTCTTGAGCAAGGAAATTGACAATAATGTGGTGGTTTGCTATTTTAGGATAACTGCTATTTCAAAAATTACTTCCATCGAAATACAGAACAAAGTGCTCTTGGATTTAAATTCCGACCAGCAAAACATCATCCAAACCAACATCAACGGCAAAAAGAAAAGCCTGATGTTCGAGGGCGAAAGCTTTACTGAAATCTTAAAGTTTTAAAAAATCCAAACAAAATAATTACTTTTAGGGCTTTGCTTTTCCTAAGGCATCAATTTTTAGTGTTATGAAAAAATATACCATCTTGCTGTTTTTGTTCGTTTTTCAAATTGCTTTTGCACAACAAAAAGAAACCGATAAGCAAAAATCAGAACCCACTACCGATAAATTCCGCCAGATGTATGACCTTTTGGCGACTCCAAACATGTATCGCACCGCCTCGGGAGCTCCTGGTCCAGAATACTACCAGCAACAAGCCGATTATAAAATGGACCTTGTTTTGGATGATAAAAAAGCACGTCTGGATGGAGTAGAAACCATCACCTATCACAACAACGCAAAAGAACAATTGGATTATCTCTGGATTCAATTGGATCAGAATTCTCAAAATCCAAACTCGGTTACCAAAAAAAGAAACAGCAATTCGGTTGACCCTGCGATAAGCGTTCAAGGTTTTTCTAAAAATTATCTGGAAGAAAAATTTGATGGCGGTTTCAAGATTGAATATGTAAAAGACGCAAGCGGAAAGGCCTTGCTCTACACGGTAAACGAAACTATGATGCGTATCGATTTGCCGAAACCTTTGTTGCACGGCGAAAAGATTTCGTTTACTATAAAATGGTGGTACAACATCAATAATTACATGGTTCAAGGTGGTCGTTCGGGTTATGAACGTTTTGAAGATGGTAATAATTTATATGTTTTGGCACAGTTTTATCCTCGAATGGCAGTTTACAACGATGTTGAAGGGTGGCAGAACATGCAATTCTGGGGAAGTGGTGAATTCGCCTTGACATTCGGGAATTACGAAGTGAATATTACCGTTCCAGCTGACCACATCATGGAAGCGACTGGTGTTTTGCAAAACCCAAAAGAGGTTTTTACTTCAGAACAATTAAAGCGATATGCCCAAGCTGAAAAATCCTATGACAATCCCGTGATTATTGTCACACAAGCCGAAGCGATGCAAGCCGAAAAAGGTTTTTCGGATAAAAAGAAAACATGGAAATTCAAGGCAGAAAATGTGCGCGATTTTGGAATTTCAACCTCCAGAAAATTCATTTTTGATGCAATGGCCGTGAAATTAGGCGACAAGGATGTGATGGCGACTTCATTGTATCCGAAAGAAGGAAATCCGCTTTGGGAACAATATTCTACACGAGTGGTAGCCCATACTTTAAGAAGTTATTCAAAGTATACATTCGATTATCCGTATCCAAAGGCAGTTTCCGTAAATGCCCAAGACCAAGGAATGGAATATCCGATGATTTGCTGGAATTTCGGACGACCAGAGAAAGACGGAACCACTTCAGATGGTGTAAAATATGGAATGATTGGCGTAATCATCCACGAAGTTGGGCATAATTATTTCCCGATGATTGTCAATTCCGATGAACGCCAGTGGAGCTGGATGGACGAAGGTTTAAACACGTTTTTACAGTATTTGACAGAATTAGAATTTCAAGCCGATTTTCCAACCAGAAGAGGACCTGCGAAACTTATTGTTCCTTATATGAGTGGCGAACAATCTGGCTTGGAACCGATTATGACGAATTCCGAAAACATCCGTCAATTCGGGAACAATGCTTATGCGAAGCCTGCAACTGGTTTGAATATTTTGAGAGAAGTGGTAATGGGAAGGGAATTGTTTGATTTCGCCTTTAAAACCTATGCCAACCGATGGAAATTCAAACATCCGACACCCGAAGATTTTTTCAGAACGATGGAAGATGCCTCAGCTGTAGATTTAGACTGGTTTTGGAGAGGATGGTTTTATACCACTTGGGTGAATGACATCGGAATCAAGGAAGTAAAAAGTTTTGTCGTAACCGATAAAGCGCCTGCCGGAATCAAAGTGGAACAGCCATCTCGAAGAAACAGGTTTAACCTCGAAGGAAAAATGGTGTATATGATTGAAGACAGTAACGGAAAAACAAAAGCCTTGAAAATTGAAGACATCAAGCCTTTGGAGGAATATCTGAAATCAAATTTCACAGCAGAAGAAAGAACTAAGTTAAAAACTCCAAACTATTTCTATCAAGTCACTTTTGATAAACCTGGAGAATTGGTTATGCCTATTTTGGTAGAACTTACATTTGAAGATGGAACAACCGAAAATCATTCATTTCCAGCACAAATCTGGCGTTTGAATGATAAGGAAGTAAGCCGAGTTTTTGCAACTGAAAAGAAGATTTCCAAAATAGTAATTGACCCGAAATTACTTACTGCTGATATTGATGTAACCAATAATACATGGCCAAAAGAAGCCGTGAAATCAAAATTTGATTAAGTTGTTAATTTATAAAATGGGAAAATCTTAAGAGAATTGGCAAAGCCTAAAACCATTTTTTAGTTAACTTTGTAACCTCAAAAAAAGCAAGATGTTTGGAATTGGTGGTTCGGAAATAATTTTTATCATAATGATTGTCGTAATGCTTTTTGGTGCCGATAAAGTACCAGACATTGCACGAACTTTAGGTAAAGGAATGGCACAATTGAAAAATGCAACTAACGATATCAAAAGTGAAATCCATAGAAGTGCCGAAGAAAGTGGCTTCGATAAAAACAGCCTAACAGGCGGTTTCACAGAAGAAATTGATAACGTGAAGCAAGGTTTCAATAAGATGATATCCGATAATAATCTCGACAAGCCTTTGGATATGACTTCCGTTACCGGCGATATCGAAACCGAAATCAACAAAGCCAAGGAAAACATCGAAGACATGACCGGACCTATCAAAAGACAGCGATAATGTTCGAGCAGTTGTTACAGTTCGATAGGGATCTACTGGTCTATCTTAACGGATTGGGTTCTGAAAGTTGGGATGGCTTTTTTCTATATGCAACCAAGCAACTCAACTGGTGGCCTTTCTTCTTGTTTCTTATTTATCTTCTTCTAAAAAAAATAAGTCCAAAACAGTTTTTATTATTGGTTTTGGTTTTAACCGTTTTCTTTGTTTTCACCGATCAGATGACTAACTTGGTAAAAAACACAGTTGAACGCTATAGACCAGTAAACGATCCGGAATTAAAAGACGTCATCCGTTTTGTAAAGGGAAGCCACAGCTGGAGTTTCTTTTCCGGACACGCTTCAAATTCGAGTGGTTCCATCTTGATTTTATTTTTAATCTTAAGAAAATACTATAAATACGCCTTCCTTATTTTCTTTTTTCCATTGATTTTCGCTTATACCAGAATCTATTTGGGATTGCATTTCCCCGGCGATATTTTGGTTGGTTATCTTTTTGGAACAACAACAGGTTTCGGTTTTTATAAACTATTTTGTTATTTCAACAATAAATACAACTTGACCGATAAACAAAATAAAAACGCTTTCATCTAGAAAGCGTTTTTTTATTTTTAAAGTACCCTACTGACAGTCAGTCCATCTCTAATTGGCAACAAAACTGTTTCAACCCTTGGGTCTTCTTTCAGTTTTTTGTTGTATTCCAACAAGACATTTGTGCTCAAATCTTTGGGATTTGGTGTTTCCAGAACTTTCCCGCTCCACAACACATTATCCGAAAGGATGATGCCGCCTTTATTCATTTTAGGAAGAATAATTTCAAAATAATTTAAATAATTTTCCTTGTCGGCATCCACAAAAACCAAATCATATTTTTTGTCCAAATTTGGAATAATCTGTGTAGCATTTCCTAAATGCTGAAAGATTTGTCCTTTCCAATCCGATAAATCAAAATATTTTTTCTGGAAATCCATTAACTCTTCATTGATGTCAATGGTGTCAACTGTTCCGTTTTCTTGCATTCCTTCACAAAGGCATAAAGTTGCATAACCGGTATAAGTTCCGATTTCTAAAATATTCAAAGGTCGAATCAATTTGGACAACATACTCAAAACACGTCCCTGAAAATGACCGCTCAACATTCTTGGCAGTAAAATCTTCTGATGTGTTTCTCTGTTTAAGGCAGTCAAAAGTGCCGGTTCATTTTCAGAATGATGGGAAACGTAGTCTTCTAATTCTTGTGATATGAAGTGCATGTTTTTTCTGCAAAGATAAAAAAGCAAGCAATAAAATTTTAGGTATCCGCTTTTTTTATAGTTTTACAAAAATTTAATAAAATTGTTAGAAAATGAAATTTAAGATTGCGTTTTTGTGCATTTTGTTTTCCATTTATGGAATGAACGCACAAGTTACAAATGAGGGTAAGCCAAAGAGTTGGAGCCTTAGAAATACAGCTAAAATTACCCCGATAGTTCTTCCGGAAATTAATCTGAAAAAATTACAAGCAGAGGATTTGGTGAACGATCAGCGAAAGGATTTGCCTTGGCGTTTTGGACAAGAAATCATCGTAGACTATAATCTTGGAAATTCAGGCGAGTGGACTACTCTTGAAAATGGTGATAGAATTTGGAGGATTCGTTTCCAATCAAATGGAGCCAAAACGATGAATTTTATTTTCAGCGATTTTTATATGCCGGAAGGCGCAACCTTGTACTTGTACAATAATAATCGTACCGATTTATTGGGAGCTTATGATTCTAAGCAAAATAACGATCAAAGAGTTTTAGGAACTTGGTTGGTTAATGGAGAAGATATTTTCTTGGAATATTATGAGCCAAAAGCACAATTCAATCAAGGAAAGCTGGAAGTATTTAAAGTAATCCATGGATACAGAACATCTGATGAAAATGAAAAAGCGGTTGACGATGATTTGAATTCTGCTGGGAAATGTAATTACGACGTAGATTGTACGATGGGTGCTATTGACGCATTAAAAAATGTAAACAAGAAATCGGTAGGATTAATGATAACTGGTGGCGATAGCTTCTGTACTGGAGCTTTAATCAACAATACGAGTAATAATGGAACTCCATACTTTTTAACGGCTAATCACTGCTATTCTAATCCAGCCACTTGGTCGTTCAGGTTCAAGTGGATCAGCCCGAATCCAGTTTGTGCTCAGAATGCTGCAAGTACAAATATGACAGGGCACCTAACAATTAGTGGAGCAACATTAAGAGCCAGACGTACAGAATCTGATTTCTGTTTGGTTCAAATTAATTCCGCAATACCTGCAACTTGGGATGTTAAATGGGCAGGATGGGACAGAGGAACAACTGCGCCACCATCCGTTTTTGGAATTCATCACCCGGCTGGAGCAATCATGAAAGTATGTCTGGATAATGGAGCTCCAACTTCGCAGGATGCTGGCGGAAATGTTTGGAGAGTAAACGATTGGACACAAGGTGTAACAGAAGGCGGTTCTTCCGGTTCGCCACTTTTCAATAACCAGGGAAGAATTATTGGCCAGCTTTGGGGTGGTTCTTCAGGATGCAGCGGATTGGTTGATAATGGTGGTTATGACGATTACGGAAGATTGAATACATCTTGGAATACAGGAACAACTCCAGCAACGCGACTAAGAGATTGGCTGGATCCAACCAATACCAATGCAATGACAGCAGATGTATATCCGCCTTCAGTGGTTTATCCGGTAAATGCGCAAGCTTCAATAGCAGGTTTGAATAACGTAGTTTGCGGAAGCCAAATTAGTCCTACAATCAAGATAACCAATAACGGTTCCACTGCTTTAACATCGGCTACAGTTAAGTATAATTTAAATACAGGTTCGCAAACTACGATCAACTGGACAGGAAACCTTTTGCAAGGACAAAGTGCTGAGGTATCTGTTGGACAATTGAATATAGCCAGTAGCGAAAGCACTTTCTATGCAATTATTGAAAACCCTAATAATACAACAGATGGTTTTCCAGCCGACAATACTGCCTCAGTTGCCTTTAGCGTCGCTACTTCGTATGAAACTACTCAAGTGGTATTTCAGTTGACTACAGATGGATATGGTGAGGAAACCTCTTGGTCGCTAAAAGATTCAAATGATGTAGTCATTGCTTCGGGTGAAAATTATGCAGATAACACAACCTTTAATCAAATAATCGATTTACCGGCAGACGGATGTTATACTTTTGAAATCAATGACGAATATGGCGATGGTATTTGTTGTGAAGAGGGTAATGGAAGCTATTCTTTAAAAACAATAAGCAATCAAATAATTATTCAAGGTGGAAATTTTGAAACAGGCGAATCAATCACTTTTGGAGCATCAGAAAATCTTTCTACAGATGATTTTACATCAAGTAATTTCATAAAAGTGTATCCAAATCCATCAAAAGGAATTTTCAATCTAAAACTTGACAATGCTTTGGATATTGAATTTGAAGTCTATAATATCTTGGGACAAACCATCATAAAAGGAAGTTCAAATAGTAATCAGTCTACAATTGATTTATCTGCGCAAACTGAAGGAGTTTATCTTTTGAAGATAACCGACAAAGTTTCGAGCAAAACTAAAAATTTCAAACTCATAAAAGAGTAATACAAAAGGGGAGCATTTAGCTCCCTTTTTTTATGCAAAACAATTTCAGTACTTTTGCATCATGCAAATCGAGAAAAAAGACATCAGGGCATTATCAAAAGACCAACTTCGGGATTTTTTTGTGGCAAATGGAGACAAGGCCTTTCGCGGAAATCAAGTCTATGAATGGCTTTGGAGCAAAGGCGCCCATCAATTTGATGACATGACCAATGTAGCCAAGCCAACCCGCCAGATGCTCGAAGAGAATTTTGTCATCAACCACATCAAGGTCGATCAGATGCAACGAAGCGAAGACGGAACCGTTAAAAACGCAGTCCGACTTCACGATGGTCTTGTCGTAGAATCCGTTTTAATTCCTACCGAAACCCGAACAACCGCCTGTGTTTCTTCGCAAGTAGGTTGCAGTCTCGATTGTAATTTCTGTGCAACCGCCCGTTTAAAAAGAATGCGAAATCTTGGTCCAGACGAAATTTACGATCAAGTCGTAGCCATCGATCGCGAAAGCCGTTTGTATCACAATCATCCACTTTCCAACATCGTTTTTATGGGAATGGGCGAACCGTTGATGAACTACAATAACGTCCTCAAAGCCATCGAAATGATCACTTCGGCAGAAGGTTTGGGAATGTCGCCAAAACGCATCATGGTTTCCACATCAGGAATTCCAAAAATGATCAAAAAGCTGGCCGATGATGAGGTGAAATTCAAGCTGGCCGTTTCCCTGCATTCCGCTATCGATGAAATTCGTGCCCGAATCATGCCGTTCAGCAAGAATTTTCCTTTAAAAGATTTGCGCGAAGCACTCGAATATTGGTACCGAAAAACCAAAAGCAAGGTTTCCTACGAATATGTCGTTTGGAAAGGCATCAACGACAACAAGGAATCCATCGATGCACTCGTGAAATTCTGCAAATACGTTCCCTGCAAGGTCAATCTGATCGAATACAACCCAATCGACGACGGCGAATTCCAACAAGCTTCCGAAGAGTCCATTAATGCCTACATCAAGGCGCTCGAAGCCACCGGAATCGTAGTAAAAGTACGCCGTAGTCGCGGAAAAGACATCGATGCCGCCTGTGGACAATTGGCCAATAAAGAAGCATAGTATTTTTAGGAGCAGAACTTTAGTCTGGTTTCAGAAACCATATTCCCGCCTTCCTTCCAAATCTTTTTTGTTTTTAAAGAAAAAACAAAAAAGGATTTTCCCTCCAGTCGGGGCTAGTTTAAAAACTTTAGGCATTCTTTAAACTTTCTGACTCATCAGGGCCGAATCTTTCAATCCTTCAATATTTAAATCTTTTAATTTTAAAATCATAAGCCGTATATTTGTCATCAATGAAAATCACCGAGCAAATAAAACAGCCCATCCTACAAGAAATGGAACTTTTCGAAAAGAAGTTTCAGGACTCAATGACTTCAAAAGTGGCTTTGCTCAACCGAATTACCTATTACATCGTCAACCGAAAGGGAAAACAAATGCGACCGATGTTCGTTTTCCTAACGGCTAAAATGATTTCCGGCGGAATCGTAAACGAAAGAACCTATCGCGGTGCTTCGGTAATTGAACTTATTCACACTGCAACCTTAGTCCACGACGACGTGGTGGACGACAGTAACCGCCGAAGAGGATTTTTCTCCATCAACGCACTCTGGAAAAACAAGATTGCTGTCCTCGTTGGTGATTATCTTCTTTCAAAAGGATTATTACTTTCCATAGACAATGGCGATTTCGACTTGTTGAAAATCATCTCGGTAGCCGTTCGTGAAATGAGTGAAGGCGAATTACTTCAGATTGAAAAAGCACGCCGACTCGACATTACCGAAGACATCTACTACGAAATCATCCGACAAAAAACTGCAACCTTGATTGCCGCTTGTTGTGCGCTTGGTGCCAAATCGGTTATTGAAGATGAAGTTCAAGTGGAGAATATGCGGAAATTCGGCGAACTCATCGGAATGGCATTTCAAATCAAAGACGACTTGTTCGATTATACCGACGATGCCATCGGAAAACCTACAGGAATCGACATCAAGGAGCAGAAAATGACCCTGCCTCTGATTCACGTCCTCAACCACTGCACCAAAAAAGAAAAGAATTGGCTTATCAATTCCATCAAAAATCATAACAAGGACAAGAAAAGAGTGAAGGAGGTTATTGCGTTCGTAAAAAACAATAACGGACTCTCGTATGCCGAAGACAAGATGGTAGAATTCCAACAGGAAGCACTCGCCCTAATCGAAAATTATCCAGATTCCCCATACAAAGAAGCCTTGACGTTGATGGTGAACTACGTTATCGAAAGAAAAAAATAAATTTTTTTATCGCTGTAAAGTATTGATTTTACTGGAATAAAGTATTTTTTTTCTACTTTTTTAAATTCTTTATGCAACTATTTTTCAACCTTTCTCGTCTATGTAATAGAAGTCGGTTAGAAAACAGGATTTCAACCAAAAACAAAACAAAACAAAGTTGAAGGTAATTAATTTACATCAGGACGAAAAGGATTTGATCCGACTGGCTACCGAAAATAATCGGCATGCGCAGCATCAGATATATGCTAAGTTTTCGCCTAAAATGTTGAGCGTTTGCCGTCAATATATCAAAGATGTTCATCAAGCAGAAGACATTATGATCACTGCTTTCATGAAAGTTTTTACCAACTTGAAAAATTTTGAAAGCAAAGGAAGTTTCGAAGGTTGGATCAGAAGGATTATGGTAAATGAAAGCATTTCCTTCGTCCGAGCTCAAAAAAGAGTAAGCTTTTTAGAAGATGAATATTATGCCGAAGGAAGCTTCAACAACATCGAAAGTAATTTTTCGGTAGAAGACATTCAATCGTTGATAGACAGTTTGCCCGATGGATACAGAATGATTTTCAACCTTTATGCCATCGAGGGTTACAAACACAAGGAAATTGCAGAGATGTTGAATATTAATGAAGGAACATCAAAATCACAGTTATCGCACGCCAGGAAAATGTTGCAGGAGCAGATTAACAAATTAAAGAATTATGAAAATGGAACCGAATAACAATATAGAAAACCAGTTTAGAGAAAAGCTGAACAGCAGGGAAATCAAGCCTTCGGATAATGCTTGGGACCGCTTGGATGCCATGCTGACGGTTGCCGATTCGAACAATACGGTAGAGGAAAAGAAAAAACCAAAACGAGGTTTCGGATGGATGCATATCGCGGCAAGCTTTATTGGATTTATAATGATTGCAACGGTTTTTCTAAGCCAGACAGAAGAGTTGGTGGATGTTGAAAAAGCGCCAATCGTGAACGAAACCATCGAAAAACCGTCCGAAGAGGAAGTCATCAAAGCGGAAAACATCACCCTAAAAGTTGAGCAAACCATTGTAAAAACGGAGGATAAATCAAGCAATAAGAAAGAATCAATCATCAGTCAAAAAACAATCAATCAAAATCAGCCTGTTGTTATTCCTCAAAACGAAGTTGCCGTTCATCACCAACCGACAACCGAAAACCAACAACTGATAACGGAAGCTCCCCAACAAAAATCGAACTTTGCCGATGTTGACGAACTTTTGGCAGCCGTTAAGAAAAACAAGAAGGACAAGCTTTTTCAGGACAAGGCTACGGTTAGGGTAAACTCGAACGACTTGCTTTCGCAGGTAGATGGCGAGTTGGAGCTTTCTTTCAGACAAAAAGTAATCAAATCGGTAAAGAAAAACTACCAAGAAGTGAAAGTGGCCTTGAGCACACGCAACCAAGAATAAATCATCAATCAATTTTAAAATAAACCAATCATGAGAAATTTAACCATTTACTTAGCTGTAACCGCATGTCTTTTTGCAACCAAAATGACAGCACAGGAAACCTTCGACCAAAGAGTTCGCGACATCGCTCAGAAAATTGAGCAGGTAACAAAAGAAGAAAAAGCATTGCTTAAAAAAGAAGTCGACGCCGTAAATACAGAAGTCGAAGCCGGAAAATTATCGTATAAAGAAGGCGATGCAAAGAAACTGTTACTTGCCGAAACGAGATCGACCAACATTGAAACCAAGGTGGCGCAATATGAAGCCGAACTGAAAGAAATTGTGCAACAAAAGGTGGACGGAAAGATCAAAGATCCGGACACGCTAAAAAGATTTAAGTTTGTATGGCGTTCTAGCAATTGGAAGAAAGATGTCAGAAAAAGAGATTCTATTCACAACATAACTTCAGAAAGTAGAACTACTTCGCAGTTTGTTTTTGCGGCAGGTATCAATAATTTAGTAACCGATGGAGCAGTAGCCAACTCCGATTTCAGATACATGGGTTCGCATTTTTACGAATGGGGAACAGCCTGGAACACACGTCTGGCCAAGAACAACAACCTTTTGCACTTGAAGTACGGTATTTCGGTAATGTACAACAATCTTCGCGCTACCGACAATCGTTTGTTTGTAGATAATGGAAATACTACGGATTTAGAAACTTCTCCTGTTAACATGAAAGATGCTCGTTTCAGGAATGTAAATCTGGTGGTGCCGGTTCATTTGGAATTCGATTTTACACCAAAGAGAGAACACGACGGAAAGCAAATCTTCAAGACACACAAAACCTTCCGCTTCGGGATTGGAGGTTATGCAGGAGTAAACGTGAAATCGAAACAAATCATCAAGTATGATATTGACGGATACAAAACCAGAGAGGTAACAAAAGGGAATTTCAATGTGAACGATTTTGTATATGGTGTGAGCACTTACATCGGTTACAAAGAAACGAGCATCTACTTGAAATACGACTTGAATCCAATGTTTAAGGACAATGCCATCGACCAGAATAATATTTCCTTGGGAATCCGTTTCGACTTCAATTAAGAATTAGGTTAGTTATTAGTTTGTATAAGAGTGCTTCTTTTGGGAGGCACTTTTTTGTTTAAGATGACCAATCTAATGCTATTTTTTAAAATTAAAATATTGAAAAAAGGCTGTTTTTTCAGAAAAATGCCTCTCGCCAAACCCCTTGAGCGAAACCACTTTTCTAGAACCCGTCCAAGGGGTTGGGTGGAGTGCGCCAAGCGAGTTTGGACTTTCCAACCACTTGGTTTGCCTCCGCCAAGCGAATTTGAGCTTTTCAAGAGGTTTGTTGGAGTGCGCCAAGCGAATTTGAACTTTCCAACCCCTTGGTTGTTCTCAGAAAGTTGAATTGACGAAAACAAACCCCTTGGACGGCTCGCTTTTATTTTAAAAGACCAAAAACTTTGTATCTTTGAGCCTCTCAACCATTGAATTTATTCTACAAAAGTGATATCCAAAGCCACCATAGATACTGTTTTCGAAACCGCCCGAGTAGAGGAGGTTATCGGCGATTTTGTGCAACTCAAAAGAGCTGGTAGCAATTTTAAAGGCTTGAGCCCGTTTTCGAACGAGCGCTCACCTTCGTTTTTGGTATCGCCTGTCAAGCAGATTTGGAAGGATTTCAGTTCTGGAAAAGGAGGGAATTCCATCGCCTTTTTGATGGAGCACGAGCATTTTACCTATCCGGAAGCCATTCGTTATTTGGCCAAGAAATACAATATTGAGATTGAAGAAACCGAACAGACGGAAGCCGAGAAAGCCAATGTCGACTTGAAGGAAAGTATGTTCTTGGTTTCGGAATTTGCCCAAAAATATTTTCACGATACACTTTTACATTCGGAGGAAGGCAAGGCTATTGGGCTTTCCTACTTTAAGGAGAGAGGATTTTCCAACGAAACCATCAAGAAATTCGGTTTGGGTTATTCGCCCGAATCTTGGGATGCTTTTTCGAAAGAAGCTCTAGGGAAAGGCTATAAATTGGAATTCCTTGAAAGCACCGGTCTGACGATTGTAAAAGATGATCAAAAACTCTTAGACCGTTTTCGTGCGAGAGTGATGTTTCCGATACAAAGTATGTCGGGACGAACATTGGGTTTCGGTGGAAGGATTTTAACCAATGATAAAAAAGCGGCGAAATACCTGAATTCGCCCGAAAGCGATATCTATCATAAGAGCAAGGTTCTATACGGAATTTATCAGGCGAAGCAAGCCATTGCCAAGCAAAACAATTGTTTTTTGGTAGAAGGTTATACCGATGTCATTCAGTTCAACCAAGCAGGAATTGAGAATGTTGTAGCTTCTTCTGGAACCGCCTTGACACCCGATCAGATTCGATTGATCAATAGATTGACCAAAAACATCACCGTTTTGTTTGATGGAGATGCGGCTGGACTTCGAGCTTCTATCAGAGGAATCGATTTGATTTTGGAAGAAGGCATGAACGTAAAAGTTTGCACTTTTCCTGATGGAGACGACCCGGATAGCTTTGCCAGAAAAACATCCTACGAAGATTTGGTAGCTTATTTGGATACCAATGCAAAGGATTTCATTCAATTCAAGGCCTCACTTTTGATGGACGATGCCAAGAACGATCCGGTAAAGAAAGCCGATTTGATTAGGGAAATTGTCGTGAGCATTTCCAAGATTCCAGACCGCATTCAGAGAGAGATTTATATCCAAGAATGTTCCCGAATTATGGATATTTCCGAGCAGGTATTGGTGAGTACGCTTGCACAGCTCGTTCAAAAAGATATTGCCGAAGTGGGTAAAAAGATGAAGCAGGAGCAGAAAGCTTTTGATGTCATCAAGCCCGAAGATGAGGCGATAACTCCAGAAAAAATTGATATTCTTTATGGTCTAGAGCGAAAAATAATCGAAATTTTATTGCTTTACGGAAACATCGAAGACGAATTTGAAGATGTTTTGATGAAAGCCAATGAAGAAGGAGAGATTGTCACCGTTTCTGAAAAAAAGAATTATAAAGTATACCAACGCATATACCTGAGCCTTCAGGAAGATGAGGTTGAGCTTGCCAATCCGTTGTTTCGAGGCATCTATAACGACCTTATCAATTATTTTCATCAAGCCGAGAATTTTAACATGGAGCATTATCTTATGCAACTCAACCAAGATTTTGCCCAAGAAGTAACCGATATTTTGATGGAAGATGAAAAAGTGGCACTCCACAATTGGGAAGCGCAGAACATCATCGTAAAACAAAAAAACCATTCCATAAGTCAGTATGTTTCAGAAACAATACTCACTATGAGATGGTTTTTAGTAGATAAAATAATCGAAGAATTAAAAGGAGAAATCTCTCAAGAGCCTGATGCAGATAATTCAGAAACCCTTTTAATGGCTATGGATTATTATAAATTGATTAATTCGTTTTCCTCCAAACTAGGAAGGGTAATGTCCCGATATCACTAAACGATATCGAGTGTTTTTGCTTTGTTTACCAAGTCAACAAGATTGGTAACATTCAATTTGTTAAGCAGTCTTAGCTTGTAAGTACTGATAGTTTTTTCGTTCAGTCCAAGAATTTCAGATATTTCGTGGTTCTTTTTTCCACCACTCAGGTACCTTAAAACCTCAAGCTCTCTTGTAGATAATTTTCTGTAAAGTCTTTCACTTTTGTGAAGTTTGGCTGCCATCGCAATGTTTCTTTTCACGGCTTCGCTGAACACAACCTCACCTTTGGAAGCATTGATTATTGCGGATTCAAGCGACTCCAGACTTTCTGTTTTGTGAAGAAATCCAGCAACCCCCGTCTTTAAAAGATTTGGTGCATACATTGTTTCTGAAAGATTGGTAAAAATAACAACTTTGGTTTTTGGAAAATCCTTTACCATAGTTTTTACCACATTCACACTCTTTAAACCTTCAAATTCTAAATCTAAAATCAAGACATCAACATCCTTGTTTTTTAGAGTATCCAATACTTCTGAAAAATTCTGGCTTTCGCCAACTGTGCTAATATCTGAATGATTTTTAAAATAAGATTTAATTCCAAATCGAACCACCGGCTGATTATCTGCTACAATTACTTTGATCATAATAATAAATTTAAGAAACGTTAATCAATTCGGGCACGTAAAGTTAATTAAAAAAAACATATAGTGTTATAAAAATGTTAAAAAATTATTGTTTTAATAGCGAAGGAATTTCACAAACTGGAATAGGATTCATTTTGTGGTGATTGGCAGTGTTCAATCGCTTGTAAATATCAAAAACAATTTGTTCTCTTCCCGTAAAATCATCAGAATTTTTCCCAGCTTCATGAGCTAACATTGCCCACTCGAGCTCATCGTAGCTTGCTCCAAGCTGATCTTCATCAGTTCTGTCATCGCCAAACAATCCATCTGTCGGAGCAGCATTCAAAATAGATTCTGGAATTTTTAGATATTCCCCTAAGGCATATACATCGCTTTTCATCAAATCGGCAATCGGACTCAAATCGACACCTCCGTCTCCATATTTTGTATAAAATCCTACGCCAAAATCTTCAACTTTATTGCCTGTTCCTGCAACCAAAAGACTGTGAATACCTGCAAAATAATACAGAGTTGTCATCCGTAAACGAGCTCTTGTATTAGCAAGAGATAAGTTTAGTTTTGCCAGATCCTCAGTTTCAGGTACAGCACTTTTAAAAGTTTCAAATGTAGAAGTCAAATCAGCAACTGTATTGCTTACGTTATCAAAACGACTTTTCAATTGCTCGATATGTTCCTTTCCACGATTTACTTGTCTTGGATCCTGATGAATAGGCATTTCAATGCACAAAACTTTTAAGCCAGTTTGTGCACAAAGTGTTGATGTCACTGCAGAATCTACACCTCCAGATATCCCTACAACAAAACCATCAACTTTAGCGTTAACGGCGTATGATTTCAACCAATTTACAATATGATCGTTTGTTTTAGAAACGTCAATTTTATTGTTTTTTTGCATAATATTTTGATATCTAAAAAAACAGCGGTGTATATTTGCACTGAGTTTTCAAGGTTATAAAATTATAAAAAGCAAAAGTAGTGAATGTTATAATATTTCATTATTTTTTTAGGTAATTACCGACAAACAAAATTTAGTTCGAAGATTTTATGAGAAAAATAATTCTAGCTTGTTCCTTAATAGTACTGATGATTTCATGCGACAAGAAATCCAAAGTAGAAAAAGAAGTAGAAGAAATTCCATTGGAGATAAAAGTAGAGCGTTTCGATAAAGTGTTCTTTGAATCTCCAGTTGAAGAATTGCCAAAGATTAAAAAAACCTATCCCGAATTTTTCCCGCCTGGCGTACAAGATGAAGTTTGGGTTGAAAAAATGACAAATCCTCTTTGGAAGGAGCTTTATTCTGAAGTTCAAAAAACATTTGGCGATTTTGGTCCAGAAAAAACAGCTATCGAAGATGTCTTTAGACATGCGAAATATTATTTTCCAGAAACACAGGTTCCGGAAGTGATTACGGTTATTTCGGAAATGGACTATAATAATAAGGTAATCTACACTGGGAATTTGCTTTTGATCTCATTGGAACTTTATCTGGGAAAAGATCATAAATATTATGAAGGTGAATTTCCGGTTTATATCCGTCAGAACTTTGAAAAAAGTCAAATGATGCCGGATATAGTTTCAACGTTGACAACTGGAAAAATTGCAGAACCAACAAATAAAAATCTTTTGTCACAGATGATCTATGCTGGAAAGGAACTATATATTAAGGACTTGTTGCTTCCAGAAACTTCAGATGCTGATAAGATTGGCTATACGCCTGAACAAATCACATGGAGTCAGGAAAACGAAGAATACATGTGGCGTTATTTCATAGAAGGCAATCTTTTATATGATTCAGATTCCAAACTCGGAAACCGTTTCATCAACAGGGCGCCATTTTCTAAATTCTATCTTGAAATTGATAATGAATCCCCAGGTAGAATTGGGACTTGGGTAGGATGGCAAATCGTTCGTTCGTTCATGAAAAATAATGATGTGAAGCTGGAGCAACTTTTACAAATGGATGCTGTAGAAATTTTTAATAAATCAAAATACAAACCAAAGAAATAATGGCAAATACAATTACCTCAGAGATAAAATTCCTAGTTGAACTAGACGAAAATAGAGTTCCGGAAAAATTGAAATGGACTGCACAAGATGGCGGTGTTGATGCAGAAGAAGCAAAGGCAATAATGTTGTCGATTTGGGACAGCAAAGCACAAGAAACGCTCCGAATTGATTTATGGACAAAAGACATGCCTGTTGATGAAATGAAAGTGTTTTTTCATCAAACGCTTGTAGCAATGGCCGATACTTTCCAGCGTGCAACAGACGACGAAAAAATGACGGATACTATGAGGGATTTCTGCGATTATTTTGCTGAAAAAATGGAATTGAAGAAATAAAAAAGGGCGGTCATTTGACCGCCCTTTTTATTAATTTATTTTTCGTAATTCGTCTATCCAAAAATCGCCGTTTGCTTCGGTTTCCTTTACAACAAGCTTGTTGTCGGTTAACTCTAATACTTCTACGGTAACCTGATAGGATTCAAATTCATCCTGAGCATTGATGGTGATGTTTTGGTTAGAAAGAGACCAATTGCCTGTAGCTGTAAATTGTTCACAATCCGTATCCCAGCTTTGATGAAAAAATCGAGACTCGGTCATTTGAAATTCCAAATAATCCTTTTTGTCTTCACAGCCATGTTCGTAAAGTCCATAACCTTCCTCATTTGTTGAATCAAGATATCTATAAAATTCCCATTTGCCATAGAGTTTGTTCTTGTCTAAAGAAGTTGAATTTTCGTTATCATCAGAACCGGAACAGCTTGAAAGGTTTATTAAGAGGCTGCTAATAAATAATAAAAGGACAGTAGTTTTTAAGTTTTGTTTTTTCATAATATATTTTGGTTTAGTTAATAACTGTAAATTTAAAAGATTTTCACCGGTTATAAAATGCCTACAATTAGGTATTTTTAGCAACAGATGTTTAAATTTAAATTTCAATTTGCAACAATATATTAGAAAATGTATTTACAATAAATTTCCTTTAAACATTTCGTCGTTAATCCCGTCTATAAACTCCAAAATAGAATCCTTTCCGAAGCCATCGAGTGAAGAAGTGACAAAATATTGAGGCATCTCTTCCCAGTTATTAGCATACATTGATTTCTTGTAAGCGGCTATATGAGAGTCGATTTTGGTTTTACTGATCTTATCGGCTTTTGTAAAAATAATACAGAAAGGAATTTCACTTTCGCCCATATAATTCATAAACTCAATATCAATGTTTTGAGCTTCATGGCGGATGTCAATCAATACAAAAGCACAAACCAACTGTTCTCGCGTTTCAAAATAATCCGTAATAAATTGCTGGAAAACCGATTTTGTTTTCTTCGAAACCTTTGCATATCCATAACCAGGCAAATCGACCAAGAACCAATTGTTGTTGATTTTAAAGTGATTGATAAGTTGCGTCTTTCCAGGTCTTCCAGAAGTTTTTGCCAAATTTTTATGATTCGTCAGCATGTTGATCAACGAGGATTTTCCAACGTTTGATCGCCCGATAAAAGCATATTCAGGAATTGGGTCTTTCGGGCATTTTGCAACTTCAGAATTGCTGATGATAAATTCGGCGGTATTAATTTTCATTATTTGAATATTTCTGCAAAGTTAATCAAAAAAAATAACCGCTGTTTTGCCGAAAAAAATTCAGTAAACAGCGGTTATTGCTATTGTTTTAGAGTTACAAGTTGGTTTTCTTCAACCAAGAATGCATCACTTCATTGAATTCATCTGGATGTTCCATCATGGCGGCATGGCCACATTTATCAATCCAATACAAGGAAGAATTTGGTAGTAATTTATCAAATTCTTCGGCAACTTCTGGTGGTGTAACCTTATCGTTTTTGCCCCAAATAATACAAGTAGGAACGTGCATTTTTGGTAAATCTTTTGCCATATTATGACGGATGGCGCTCTTTGCAATCGTTAGCGTTTTAATCAATTTTATACGATCATTCGCTACTCCGTAAACCTCGTCAACGATTTCTTTTGTGGCAATTTTTGGGTCGTAAAAAACATCTTCGGCTTTCTTTTGAATGTAGTCATAATCACCTCTTCGAGGATAACTGTCGCCCATTGCGTTTTCGTATAGGCCTGAGCTTCCTGTAATTATAAGTCCAAGCATCTTTTCAGGATACATTTTTGTATGATACAGTGCAATATGCCCTCCAAGGGAATTTCCTAAAAGAATTACCCGGTCAAAACCTTTAAAAGTGATGAAATCTTTTACATATTTGGCGAAAGCCTTAACATTCGTTTTTAGGATGCTTTGGGTATAAATTGGCAATTCTGGTATCACAACCTTGTAGCCATTTTTTGGGAAATAATCTGCAACTCCATCGAAGTTGCTCAAGCCTCCCATCAAGCCGTGAAGGATGATGATTGGGGTGCCTTCTCCGGCTTCGAAATATTTATATTTTCCTTCTTTTTTTAAGTCGTTTTCCATTCTTGAATTTGAGCGTTTATCCCGAATTTCGAGAACAACAAATATATGATTTTATAGGTAAAAATCATTTTTTCTCCCTTTTTTATTTGTGTTTAAATGCGATTTAATCGAAATCGTTTCATGAGATTTTAACAATTCAATTTCATCTGGTTATGATTTACTTATTAAAATATTGAAAATTGGTTTCTTGAAGATATAATAAAATTTATGAGGTCAAAGATCAATTGTTGATGATTCTTTTTCAAAATGCTCGAATCATTATAGTATCGCTAATAAAATTCTAATAATCTGTAAACGAACATTTAAGCTTTTTGATGTCCAAGTGGTAAAACTTATCAACAAAGTGGTATAAAGTGGTAAAATGTGGTATTATTTTTTATATTTTTGTTGCTATAATCAAATGATTGAAAGTTGAACACAATAATCGGAACATACGAATGTAAGGTTGATGCTAAAGGAAGGCTGCTATTGCCATCTCCTTTGAAGAAGCAATTGACCGCGTCGTTGCAGGAAGGTTTTGTGTTAAAACGCTCAGTATTTGATGCTTGTCTGGAACTTTGGCCAATGGCAGAATGGGATTTAATGATGCTGAAGATAAACAAGCTGAACCGTTTCAATAAGAAAAACAACGACTTCATCCGGAAATTTATGGCGGGTGTAAAGGTGATTGAAATTGACGATTTGGGAAGATTGTTGATTCCAAAAGACCTTGTAGCATTCAGTAAAATCACTAAAGACGTCGTGCTTTCATCAAAAGTGAACATCGTTGAAATTTGGGACAAGGATTTATATGAAAAATCAATCGGAGATGATGATATTGATTTTGCAGATTTGGCAGAAGAAGTAATGGGAAATTTAAATGACGACGAAAATGGAATATCATAATCCGGTTTTATTGAAGGAAACTGTTGATGGTTTGAATATTAAACCGGATGGAGTTTACGTGGATGTGACTTTCGGTGGAGGTGGTCATTCAAAAGAAATATTGAGCAGGCTCGGGCCAAACGGGAAACTGTTTGCATTTGACCAAGACGAAGATGCTTTGGCGAATGCCTTGCCAGACGAACGTTTTACATTGATAAACGAGAATTTCAGATTTATAAAAAGATTTTTACGTTTCCACGGAATTAAATCTGTGGACGGAATTCTCGCTGATTTGGGGGTTTCTTCCCATCAATTTGATGTCGCAGAAAGAGGTTTCTCTACCCGTTTCGATGCGGAATTGGATATGAGAATGAGTCAGAAAAACGATTTGAGTGCTTATAAAGTTGTAAACGAATACGATGAAGCCAATCTTCGTCGCGTGTTTTTGGATTATGGCGAATTGAAAAATGCTCCTGCTATTGCTAGAGTAATTTTAGAAGCCAGAGAAAAAGAAGAAATCAGAAATACGGAACAGTTGAAAATGGTTTTAAGTCGATTCCTTCCAGCTCACAAGAGTCACAAGATTTTGGCTCAAATGTATCAGGCAATCCGTATCGAAGTAAACCAAGAAATGGATGTTTTGAAAGAATTTTTGGAGCAATCCTTAGAAATTTTAAACCCAGAAGGAAGGCTAAGTGTGATTTCGTATCATTCATTAGAAGATAGATTAGTAAAAAGATTCATCAAAAATGGCATGTTCGAAGGTGAGCCAGAGCGTGATTTCTTCGGGAATTTTTCGGTTCCATTTAAAACAATCGGAAAATTGATTGTTCCAAATAACGAGGAAATCAGAATCAACAATCGCGCGAGAAGTGCAAAGTTGAGAATCGCTGAAAAAATATAATCAGCATGAAAGGCGGAATTTATAACATATTAAAAGCCCGATTTCTTGTAAACGAAGATGCTAATCGAAACTGGAGGTTCATCGTTTTTATCATTCTTCTCGCCATTGTAATGATTGCAAATACCAATCGATACGAAAGAAAGATATTTAAAATCAAGGCGCTAGAAGAAGAAGTTAAGGAGTTAAGGTCTGAATTTGTAGACCGAAGATCGGAGTTGATGGAGTTGAAGCTCGAATCGACAATAGAAAAGAAAATGGCAGAAAAGGGAATAGTGCCATCATCGGTTCCTCCGGTAAAAATAAAAGTCAAAAAAGAAGAAGAAAAAAGTTGGTATAAAAAATTATGGCAGTAGAAGATAAAAATATTTCTTATAGAATTTATCTGTTTGCATTCGCAATACTGCTGATGGCGTCTGCAATTGTCATAAAACTGACCAATATTCAATGGGTTGAAGGTGATTATTATCGAAAATTAGCCAAAGACAGATCGGTAAAACGATTTGTGATTCCGGCTAATAAAGGAAATATTTATTCTTCGGATGGGAGTTTGCTTGCAACTTCTATCCCAAACTATTACATCCGTTTTGATGCGGTAGCACCAACAAGCGAAAATTTTCAAAAAAACATCGAGCCCTTGGCAGATTCACTTTCGATGTTGTTAGGAAAGCCAAAAAGTTTTTACGAAAGAGAATTGACACGTGCCAGAACCAATAAAAATAGGTATTACCTTATTGCTCGAAATTTGAGTTATACCGAATATGTAAAAATCAAGAGCTTTCCGTTGTTCAATCTTGGTGTTTACAAAGGAGGTATTATCGTCGACCAGCAAACGGTTCGTGAACATCCTATCGGGAAAATAGCCGAAAGAACGATTGGTTATGAGAGGATAACACCAGACGGAACTCCTGATGGAAAGGGAATTGAATGGGCGTTCCGTAATTATTTAAACGGGAAAGACGGCAGGATTTGGAAACAAAAAATAGCAAAAGGACAATGGAAACCAATTCGTGACGACAATGAAATTGAACCTCAGGACGGCTATGACGTAATTTCAACTATTGATGTTTACATTCAAGATATAGCACATCACGCTTTGTTGAAACAGTTGGAGTTGTACGAAGCAGAGCACGGTTGTGTGGTGGTGATGGAAACTAAAACTGGTCACGTAAAGGCAATTTCAAATCTCGGAAGAGCAAAAGACGGTTCATACTATGAAACTACAAATTACGCTATTGCAGAATCTCACGAACCAGGTTCAACCTATAAATTGGCAGATTTGATGGCCTTATTGGAGGACAAAAAAGCCGATACAAGTGATGTTTACAATTCATTTGGTGGTATAATGACCTATTCTGGAAAAAAGGTAAGAGATTCTAAAGAAGGTGGTTATGGAAAAATTTCGTTGGCTCGAGGTTTTGAAGTTTCTTCGAATACGATCATGGTGCAGGCAGTTTACAATGCCTACAAAGATAATCCGACGCAGTTTGTAAATCATCTTCATAGTTACGGATTGAACAAGCCATTAGGATTGCCCTTTAAAGGTGAAGGAAAACCATATATTCCTCATCCAAAAGATGCCAGATGGAGTGCGATTTCATTGCCTTGGATGGCTTTTGGATATGGAGTTTCGATAACGCCTTTGCAAACGTTGACCTATTATAATGCTGTGGCAAATAATGGAGAAATGGTAAAACCACAATTTGTTTCTGAAATAAAAGCATGGAACAAAACCATCAAGAAATATGATAAGGAAGTAATAAATCCGAAGATTTGTTCGGATGAAACGCTTAAGAAAGTGAAAGCTGTTTTGGCAAATGCGGTAAAGAAAGGAACAGGAGCTAAGTTGTATTCGAAAGATTTTTCTATGGCCGGAAAAACAGGAACAGCACAAGCCAATTATGCTAAGAAAGGTGGTTCAGAGAAACATTATATTTCTTCATTCGTAGGTTATTTTCCTGCTGATGAACCTAAATATTCTTGTATTGTAGTAGTTCACGAACCAAATACAGCAAAGAATAATTATTACGGAGCCGATGTTGCAGGTCCGGTTTTTAAAAGAGTTGCACAAAAGATTTTTACAGATTCGCCAACAACAAATGAAGTTAAGAATCTTCAAAAGAAAGAAAAAATCCAAGAGAAAAGCTACAGCGATTATTACGCTAAAGCGGAAACAAAAATGAGCCTTGTGCCAAATGTTCACGGAATGGCAGGAATGGATGCGGTAGCCTTGCTGGGAAATCTTGGATTGAAAGTAAAAGTTATCGGGATAGGAAAAGTAAAAAAGCAATCCCTTTCGGCTGGAGAAAGATTAGAGAAAAATAAAACCATAACACTCGAATTATCGTGATTGTTTTAAAGGACATATTATATAAAGTAGCAATTGAGTCGGTTCACGGAACGACCGAAACTGCTGTGAACAAAATCGAATTCGATTCAAGAAAGGTTGAAGAAAATGATGTTTTTGTGGCCATCCGTGGAACCATTTCTGACGGACATGATTTTATAGAAAAAGCCATCAATCTGGGTGCGATTGCCATAGTTTGCGATACTTTACCAGAAATAATTGTTACGGGAATTGCTTACATAAAAGTAAAAGATACCAATTCGGCTTTGGCTTTTATGGCTTCAAATTATTACAATAATCCATCTAAAAACCTACAATTGGTTGGAATTACAGGAACAAATGGTAAAACCACAATTGCTTCTCTGCTGTATCAATTGTTTAAAAAGGCAGGTTACAAAGTAGGTCTGCTTTCGACAGTAAAAATTTTGGTGGATGATATTGAATATAAGGCAACACACACAACACCAGATTCGTTGACCATCAATAAATATTTGAAGGAAATGAACGAAGCCGGAGTGGAATATTGCTTTATGGAAGTGAGTTCACACGGAATCCATCAAAAAAGAACCGAAGGTTTGCATTTTGAAGGTGGCGTTTTCACCAATCTTTCGCATGACCATTTGGATTACCATCCAACGTTTGCAGAATATAGAGATGTTAAGAAATCGTTCTTTGATCATTTGCCAAAAACGGCCTTTGCCTTATCAAACATTGATGATAAGAATGGTCCAGTAATGTTGCAAAATACAAATGCAAAAAAGCTGACGTATGCTCTAAAAACATACTCCGATTATAAAGCGCAAATTCTTGAAAATCAACTTTCAGGTTTGTTATTAAGAATAAACGACAATGAAGTTTGGGTGCGATTGATAGGAACTTTCAATGCTTATAATTTATTGGCGATTTACGGAACGGCTGTTGAATTGGGCTTGGATAAGTTGGAAGTTCTACGATTGTTATCAGAATTGGAAAGCGTTTCAGGAAGATTTCAATTCATTATTTCAAACGATAAAATCACTGCAATAGTTGATTACGCACATACTCCTGATGCTTTGGAAAATGTATTGAAAACCATCAACGACATCCGTACAAAAAACGAACAATTGATTACGATTGTGGGTTGTGGTGGCGATAGAGATAGAACGAAAAGGCCAATTATGGCGAACATTGCTTCAACATTGAGCGACAAGGCAATCATTACATCAGATAATCCAAGAACAGAAGATCCAGAAGCCATCATTGCTGAAATGGAAAAAGGAGTGGAGCCTCAGAATTTTAAAAAGACAATTTCGATTACCGATAGAAAACAGGCCATCAAAACGGCTTGTCAATTGGCACAACCAAACGACATCATCCTGATTGCTGGAAAAGGTCACGAAACGTATCAGGAAATTCAAGGCATTCGATATGATTTTGATGATATGCAAATTGTAAAAGAACTTTTAGAACAACTAAACAAATAATTGAAAGATGCTGTATTATTTATTTGAATACCTAGACAAAACCCTTGATGTTCCTGGAACGGGAGTTTTCCAATACATCACTTTCAGATCGGCTTTGGCCATTTTGTTATCGTTGTTGATATCGACCGTTTTCGGAAAAAAGATCATCAATTTCTTGAGAAGACAGCAAGTTGGAGAAACCGTGAGAGAACTCGGATTGGCAGGTCAAAATGAAAAAGCAGGAACGCCAACAATGGGAGGTTTGATCATCATTATGGCGACTTTGATTCCAGTTGTTTTGCTGACAAAGTTGGATAATATCTACATCGTTTTGCTGATCGTGACCACTCTTTGGATGGGAACCATTGGTTTTATTGATGATTATATCAAAATCTTTAAAAAAGACAAGGAAGGCTTGAAAGGAAAGTTCAAAGTTATTGGGCAAGTGGGTCTAGGATTAATAGTTGGACTTGTTTTATATTTTAATCCAGGTGTAACGGTTAGACAAGATACAGGAGGAAGTTTTACCTATAGAAATCAGACTGAAAATGTAATTACACAGATGCCAGTTGAAGAAAAATCAACTGTGACGACCATTCCGTTCTTTAAAAATAATGAATTTGATTATGCCGAATTATTGGCGTGGACAGGAGATGATTATCATAATCTGGCGTGGTTGGTTTTTATTCCAATCGTAATTTTTATCGTTACGGCGGTTTCAAACGGTGCCAACCTAACAGACGGAATTGACGGTCTTGCGGCCGGAACTTCTGCTATTTCGGTTCTAGCGCTGGGTATTTTTACATTCGTTTCCGGTAACATCGTTTTTTCGAATTACCTGAATATTATGTATATACCAAACTCTGGAGAAATGACGGTTTTTATCGCCGCCTTCGTTGGAGCCTTGGTGGGATTTCTTTGGTACAATTCCTATCCGGCTGCCGTTTTTATGGGAGATACAGGAAGTTTGACAATCGGTGGGATCATTGCTGTTTTGGCAATTGCGGTTAGGAAAGAAATGCTGTTGCCGGTTTTATGTGCAATTTTCTTTGCAGAGAATTTGTCCGTAATCCTTCAGGTGAGCTATTTTAAATATACGAAGAAACGATTTGGCGAAGGCAGAAGGATTTTCCTGATGTCGCCTTTGCACCACCATTATCAGAAGAAAGGCTATCATGAAAGCAAGATTGTAACCCGTTTCTGGATTGTTGGAATTTTACTGGCCATTTTATCAATTGTGACTTTGAAACTAAGATAATGAAAAGACTGGTAATTCTTGGCGGAGGAGAAAGTGGCGTTGGAACGGCAATTCTCGGTAAGAAAAAAGGATACGATGTTTTTGTATCCGATTTCGGAAAGATTAAAGAAAATTACAAAGAAGTTCTTACAATTAATAGGATAGAATGGGAGGAAGAGCAGCATACGGAAAGCTTGATACTGAATGCCGATGTGGTAATGAAAAGCCCCGGAATTCCAGAAAAAGTGCCGATTGTAAAAAGGCTCCTTGAAAAGAAAATACCGGTAATCTCCGAAATTGAATTTGCGGCTCCATTGACAGATGCAACAATAATCGGGATAACGGGAAGCAACGGAAAAACAACCACCACAATGCTGACCTATCATCTGCTGAAATCAGGAGGATTGAACGTAGGATTGGGGGGAAACATCGGAAAGAGCTTTGCCTGGCAGGTTGCAGAAGACAAGTTTGAAGTGTATGTTCTGGAATTGAGCAGTTTCCAATTGGATGGCAGCTATACGTTCAACCCGCATATTGCAGTGATAACAAACATAAGTCCGGATCATTTGGATCGATATGAATACAAGTATGAAAATTATATCAATTCCAAGTTCAGGATTACGATGAATCAGAAAAAAGAAGATTTTCTGATATATGATGAAGACGATGAAGCTATTTCAAATTGGTTTCAAAACAACAAAACAAAAGCAAAGAAAGTGCCTTTTTCAATTTCAAAACAGCTTGAAGAAGGAGCATCAATAAAAGACAAAACAATGAAAATAAACATCAAAGACGAAGAATTTACAATGGATACGACACATTTGGCACTCGAAGGGAAGCACAACATGAAAAACGCAATGGCGGCAGCTTCTGTAGCACAACTGATGAAAATCAGAAAGCAGACCATCAGAGAAAGCTTGTCGAATTTTCAAGGTGTGGAGCATCGTTTGGAAAAGGTGTTGAAAATTCAAAATGTACAATACATCAATGATTCTAAGGCTACAAATGTGAATGCTACCTTTTTTGCTTTGGATAGTATGACGGTTCCTACGATTTGGATTGTAGGTGGTGTTGACAAAGGAAATGATTATGCAGAATTGATGTCTTTGGTGCGCGAAAAGGTAAAAGCGATAGTTTGTCTTGGTGTAGATAACCGAAAAATAATTGATGCCTTCGGTAATGTTGTTGATGTGATGGTGGAAGTTTCAAATATGTCGGATGCTGTAAGAACGTCACAAAGATTGGCAGAAAAAGGAGATGCCGTTTTATTGTCTCCAGCTTGTGCAAGTTTCGATTTGTTCGAAAATTACGAAGACAGAGGAAAGCAATTCAAGCAAGCAGTTCAGAATTTATAATTTTAGATTTTAGAGTTCAGATTTTAGATTTTAAAAAGGGACCATGACGACGGAAGAATTAAAATTAAGAACAAAAAATTTTTCAATTGAAATTATAAATCTAGTTGAAAAACTGCCAAACTTAAATACAATAAGAGTTATTTCAAATCAAATTGTAAGAAGTGGAACTTCAGTAGGAGCAAATTACAGAGCAGTTTGTAGAGCTAGAAGCGACAGAGAATTTGTGTCTAAAATGAATATTGTTTTAGAAGAAGTTGATGAAACTTTATTTTGGTTAGAAATTATAAGAGAAAAAAATTGGTTACTCGAAAATGAATTAGAAAAAGTTTGGAAAGAAGGAAATGAGTTGACGGCGATTTTTGTAAGCTCTTTAAAAACGGTAAATAATCGAATTAATAACAAGCAATCATAAGTAATCTAAAATCTACATTCTAAAATCTAAAATAAAAATGAAACAACTAATAAACAGTTTAAGAGGAGATAAAGGCATCTGGTCATTCGTGGCCCTGCTTGCCCTGTTTTCCTTTATGCCTGTTTTTAGTGCAAGTAGTAATTTGGCCTACATGGGCGGAAAAGGTACTGGAAACACCATTGGTTATCTAGTAAAACACGGCATCAGCATCCTGACAGGTTTTATTATCATCTATCAGATGCACAAAATTCCTTACCATTATTTTAGAGGAATTTCAAGGATAGCATTGCCAATTGTTTGGTTGCTATTGGCTTATACATTATTGAAAGGAACTGTAATCGAAGGAGCAAATGCAAGCCGTTGGATACAAGTACCCTTTGTAGGGATTACGTTCCAGACGTCTACATTGGCATCCATTGTATTGATGATTTTTGTTGCACGGTATTTATCCAAAACAAGAGAAACTCCGGTTACTTTCCAGAATTCCCTATGGGAGCTTTGGACACCAGTAGGAGTAACGTTAATGTTTATCCTTCCTGCGAATTTCTCCACAGCAGCCTTGATTTTTTCAATGGTGTTGCTGTTGGTTTTTATTGGAAAATATCCTTTGAAATACATTGGATTTGTTGTCGGAATGGGAATTATTTCGTTCGCATTTTTTGTATTAGTTGCAAAAGCTTTTCCGAATGCTTTTCCAAACCGTGTCGATACTTGGATAAGCCGTATTGAAAATTTTACAAGCGACAAGCCTGATGAAGACGATTATCAAATTGAAAAGGCAAAAATCGCAATTGCATCTGGCCAAATTTACGGATTGGGTCCAGGGAAAAGTGTTCAGAAGAATTTTCTGCCACAGTCATCATCAGATTTTATTTTCGCCATTATCGTCGAAGAATACGGTTTGATTGGTGGTTTGGGTGTTTTAGCGTTGTATCTCTTATTGTTTTTCAGATTTATCGTTGCCGCTCACAAGTCGAATTCGATTTTCGGAAAATTATTGGTTGTCGGTTTAGGATTCCCAATTATCTTCCAAGCCTTGATCAATATGGGAGTTGCGGTAGAATTACTACCGGTTACCGGACAACCATTGCCTTTGATAAGTAGTGGAGGAAGTTCCGTTTGGATGACCTGTATTGCCATCGGAATCATTTTGAGCGTTACCAAGAAAGAAGAAGAAATTGCTCAAGAATTGGCCGAAAAGGAACAAAGAGAAATTGCACTTCAGAAATTAATCGACAAGCAATTAGAAGAAGATGCTTTGGAAGAAGAAGCAAAAGAATTTCAACCAGAAACAGCATCAGAAGGAAATTATTCAATAGAAGAAACAGCAAACCCGATGGATGCTGTCAGAAATAAATAAAACTCAGTATCTCAATTAACTCAGATGCTCAGCAACTAAAGAAAGAATGACAAATTTAAAATTCATATTAAGCGGTGGCGGAACAGGTGGACATATCTACCCGGCAATCGCTATTGCAAATGAATTGAAGACACGCTTTCCCGATTGCGAAATCCTATTTGTAGGAGCAAGGGACAAAATGGAAATGCAAAAAGTACCGCAAGCCGGATATAAAATCAAAGGATTGTGGATTGCCGGAATTCAACGAAGATTGACATTTGACAATTCACTTTTTCCAGTAAAATTATTGGACAGTTTGTTGAAATCAAGAACAATAATAAGCGATTTCAAGCCGAATGTAGTCATCGGAACGGGAGGTTTTGCAAGTGGGCCATTATTGAGAGTGGCTGGTTTTGCAGGAATTCCAACGGTTATCCAAGAGCAAAATTCCTATCCTGGAATTACGAACAAATGGCTGAGCAGAAAAGCAAGCAAGATTTGTGTTGCCTATGAGAATTTAGAGCAATTTTTCCCAAAAAGTAAAATTGTATTGACAGGAAACCCGGTTCGTCAGGATTTGATTGACATCAAAAACAAAAAACAACAAGCAAGGGAATATTTCAATCTTGCCGAAGATAAAAAAGTATTGTTGGTTTTAGGCGGAAGTTTGGGAGCGAGAAGAGTCAACCAACTTATTGCAAAAGAATTGGTGAATTTCACTTCGCAAAACGTCCAGGTAATCTGGCAGTGCGGAAAATTATATTTCGACGAATACCAGCGTTACAACGATAATGAAAATGTTCAGGTGATGTCGTTTATCGACCGGATGGATTTGGTGTATGCTGTTGCAGATATTGTGATTTCAAGAGCGGGAGCTTCTTCTGTTTCAGAGTTGTGCATCGTTGGAAAACCGGTAATTTTTATACCGTCGCCCAATGTTGCCGAAGATCATCAGACAAAAAATGCAAAGGCAATCGTAGATAAAGGAGGTGCTTTGATGGTGAAAGAAGGAGAATTAGATACGCAATTTTCAACCACTTTTAATAAGGTGTTGAACGATGAAAATTTGCAAAAAAGCTTATCCGAAAACATCGAAAAATTAGCAAAAGTAAACGCCACAAAAGACATCGTGGACGAAATAGTAAAATTGATTAAATAGGCAATAGCCAAAAGAATAGAGGCAAGAGTTAGCATCAATGAGAAAAACTCAGAAACTTTAAACTCAGGAACTCAGCAACAATAAAAAAATGAATTTAAATCAGATACATAACGTTTATTTCATCGGCATCGGAGGAATCGGAATGAGTGCTCTTGCTCGTTATTTCAAGACCCTCGGAAAAAATGTATCGGGTTACGACAAAACGCCAACCACATTAACAGATGAATTAATCGAAAGCGGAATTGACATTCATTTTGAAGACCGAATCGATTTGATTCCCGCGAATTATTATATTGAAAATACGCTTGTTGTGATTACACCAGCGGTTCCAAAAACACATTCAGAGTGGAATTATTTCTTGGAAAGAGAATTCCAAATCAAGAAAAGAGCTGAAGTTTTAGGAATCATCACAAAAGACACGTTCTGTTTTGCAGTTGCTGGAACACACGGAAAAACAACTACATCAAGCATTCTTGGACATATTTTGTATGAAAGCGGAGCTGATGTAACATCATTTTTAGGAGGAATTGTAGAAAATTACAATTCAAATTTAATCGGAAACGGAAAAACCGTAACCGTTGTCGAAGCCGATGAATTCGACCGTTCGTTCTTGCATTTGCATCCAAATATTGCCTGCATCACGTCGATGGATGCCGATCATTTGGATATTTATGGTGACAGTGCTTCCATCGAAGCTTCGTTTGTTGAATTTGCTGATAAAATCGAAGACAAATCGAAATTGTTTATTGCAAAAGATTTGCCTTTAAAAGGAATTTCAGTTGCCGTAAACGAATCCGCCGATTACAAGGCAATCAATGTCAGAATAGAAAATAGTCAATATGTTTTTGATGTGGAAACACCATCAGAAACCATAAAAAATATAAAGTTTGGATTGCCAGGAAAACATAATCTGACAAATGCCTTGATGGCTTTGGCTATGGCAAAAACCTACGGAACATCTAACGAAGCCATTATTTCGGCTTTGGGTTCTTTCAAAGGAATTAAAAGAAGATTTTCGTATCAAATAAAAACAGATGATTTGGTGTATATCGATGATTATGCCCACCATCCAACCGAAATAAATGCAGTACATCAGGCGGTTTCTGAATTGTATCCAAACGAAAAAGTGTTGGCGATTTTTCAACCGCATTTATTCAGCAGAACAAAGGATTTTATTGATGATTTTGCCAAAAGTCTTTCCGCTTTTGAAGAAGTAATTCTGTTGGATATTTATCCCGCAAGAGAGCTTCCAGTTGAAGGCGTGAATTCAGCCTGGCTTTTAGGAAAAATGACAAATGCAAACAAGAAATTAGTTTTAAAAGAAAATTTAATTTCTACGATTTTAAAGAGTGACGCAAAGGTTATCGTAACCATTGGAGCTGGAGATATTGGCGAGTTGGTAAAACCGATTAAAGAAGCATTGAATGAAAAAGCTTAATTGGAGAAATATTTGGACAAATGTGCGGTTATTGCTGATGTTGGCAGTAATTGCGTTTTTGTATTCCTTCACATCAAAGCGAAATGAAGACCGAAAAATCAAGAAACCAATCGTAGAATTTCTCGACGAAGGAAGCCTTTTTTTGACGCACGAATCGGTTAATAAATTGTTAATAGAAAAAAATCAAGAGCAACAAACTATTGGGAAAGTTAATTTAGATTTGAATAAACTGGAAAAATCCATCAATGAACACGATATGGTTGAGAAATCAGAAGTATTTGTGAGTATTGATGGTGTCCTGAAAGCAGTGGTGAAACAGAAGACTCCAATTGCAAGGGTTTTTGAAAACGAAGGTTCTTTTTATATTGATTCAGAGGGGAATAGAATGCCTCTTTCGGATATCAATACAGCAAGGGTTCCGTTGGTTTCGGGTGAAATAAATGCAGTAAAGGAGCAAGATTTATACGAATTATTGAAGCTTATTCACAGCGATGATTTTCTGAAGAAAAACATCATTGGTGTTGAAGTTTTGCACGGTGGTAGCCTAAAAATGACGAACAGGAATTTTAATTATGTCATCAATTTTGGAAAAACAAAAAATGTAGAGAAGAAATTCAACAACTATAAAGCGTTTTTTCAAAAGGCAGTTCAAGATAGTACGATTAGCAAATACAAGGAAATAAATCTGAAGTTTACGCAACAGGTGGTGTGCACAAAATAAAATTGGTTATGGAAAAAGAAAAAATTGCTGTTGGTTTAGACATTGGGACAACGAAGATTGTTGCAATGATTGGCAAGAAAAATGAATATGGAAAATTGGAAATTTTGGGCGTTGGAAAATCCAAAAGTCTTGGCGTTGCCCGAGGCGTGGTAAACAACATTACCCAAACCATCCAATCTATTCAACAAGCAATTGCAGAGGCAGAAGCAGATTCAGGTTACAGAATTAAAGATGTTGTGGTGGGAATTGCAGGACAGCACATCCGAAGCATCCAACACAGCGATTACATCAGCAGAAACAATCCTGAAGAAGTAATTGGAGATAAGGATATTGATTTGTTAATCAATCAAGTACATAAATTGGCAATGCTTCCAGGTGAGGAAATCATCCACGTTTTGCCACAAGAATTTAAAATCGACGGACAATCTGAAATCAAGGAACCAATCGGAATGTACGGCGGAAGATTGGAATCGAGCTTTCACGTTGTGGTAGGTCAAGCTTCTTCTATCAGAAATGTTGGAAGATGCATCCAAAGTTCAGGAATTGAATTGTCTGGATTGACATTGGAGCCATTGGCTTCGGCTGATGCAGTTTTAAGTCAGGAAGAAAAAGAAGCAGGTGTTGCCTTGATTGATATCGGTGGTGGAACAACAGATTTGGCTATTTTCAAAGACGGAATCATTCGCCACACGGCTGTAATTCCTTTCGGTGGAAATGTAATCACAGAAGACATCAAAGAAGGATGTTCAATCATCGAAAAGCAAGCGGAGTTATTGAAAGTGAAATTCGGTTCTGCTTGGCCGGGAGAAAATAAAGACAACGAGATTGTTTCTATTCCAGGTTTGAGAGGTAGAGAACCAAAAGAAATTTCGTTGAAAAACTTGTCGAAAATCATCCATGCTCGTGTGGTGGAAATCATCGAGCAGGTTTTTGCAGAAATAAAAGCATACGGTCACGAAGACCCAAGAAAAAAATTGATTGCAGGAATTGTTTTGACAGGTGGTGGGGCACAATTGCAACACATCAAGCAATTGGTGGAATACATCACAGGAATGGACACGAGAATTGGCTACCCGAACGAACATTTGGCGGGTAATTCAAGCGAGGAAATTTCAAGTCCGTTATACGCGACAGCAGTTGGTTTGGTGATGAATTCCATCCAAAACAATACAAACAGTGCCGTTGCAATTGAAGCAGAAAAAGAAGTAAAGGTGGTTTACAGACAACCAGAGCCTCAAGTGCAAACGCAACAATACGAGGAAGAAGTCCAAGTGCAAGAGGAAGAAAGACCGGTTGCAAAAGCAAAAGAGCCTGAATCTACAGAAACCAAAATCAGAAAATCATTTTTTGATAAGTATGTAGATAAAATCAGGGACTTTCTGGACAATGCAGAATAGAGATTAAAGAAAAAGAATAAAAATTAGCTATAAAAAAGAAAACAAACAAAAAATTAAATACCAGATTATATGACAAGCAACTCAGATTTTGGAAGTATTTCATTTGATTTACCAAAGAACCAATCAAATGTTATTAAAGTAATTGGTGTAGGTGGAGGTGGTAGCAATGCCATCAACCACATGTTCCAACAAGGTATAAAAGGAGTGGATTTCATTGTATGTAATACTGATTCTCAGGCATTGCAAAACAGTGCGGTTCCTAATAAAATTCAGTTGGGTGTAAACCTTACAGAAGGATTAGGAGCTGGAGCAAACCCAGAAGTTGGACAGCAATCAGCAATAGAAAGCATTGCCGACATCGAGAAAATGCTAGACAGCAATACCAAGATGGTTTTTATCACCGCAGGAATGGGTGGTGGAACCGGAACGGGAGCTGCTCCGGTAATTGCTCAATTGGCAAAAGAAAGAGACATCCTAACCGTTGGTATCGTGACAATTCCTTTTCAATTTGAAGGGAAAGTGCGTCAGGACCAAGCGCTTTTGGGCGTGGAAAGATTAAGAAAACAAGTAGATTCGCTTATCGTTATCAACAATAACAAATTAAGAGAGGTTTACGGAAATCTTGGTTTCAAAGCGGGTTTCTCCAAAGCCGATGAAGTTTTGGCAACTGCATCACGCGGTATTGCCGAAGTAATCACGCACCACTATACACAAAACATCGATTTAAAAGATGCTAAAACCGTATTGTCAAACAGCGGAACTGCCATCATGGGTTCTGCCATTTCAAGTGGCGAAAACAGAGCAAAAGAAGCAATTGTTGCTGCTCTAGACTCTCCATTATTGAACGACAACAAAATCACAGGAGCCAAAAACGTATTGTTGCTTATCGTTTCTGGAACCAACGAAATCACGATTGACGAAATCGGAGAAATCAACGACCATATCCAAACTGAAGCAGGCTACAATGCTAACATCATTATGGGGGTTGGTGAAGACGAGTCGTTAGGAGAAGCAGTTGCGGTTACCATCATCGCTACAGGTTTCAATGTTGAACAACAAAACGAAATAGTAAATACAGAGCCAAAAAAGATTATCCATTCTTTGGAAGATGAGCAAAAATTGACACACAATTTATCTCAAAAAGTGATTGAGTCATTCGACTTTTCAGCCCCAATTCCATCCGCAAAGAATGAGGAAAAAATCGTTCACGATTTGATGGAACAAGAGCCAATCTTCGAACAGCCTTTGGTGGTTGAAGCAGTAACAGAACAGCCTCTTTTTGACATGCCTTTGTTTACAGAGCCAGTTGCTAAAGAAGAGCCAGCTTTCGAATACAATTTGGTGCCAACAACCGAGTTCATCAAGAATTTAGACGTTACGTTCGAGATTGTTTCACCAGCTTCTACTGTAAAAGCAGTTTCTACAGATGATTTCTATTTCACTTCTCCGGAAGTTAAGGAAATTGAAGTTCGTGAGCCGGTATTCGTTCGCGAAGAGGAGCAGATTACCTTTTCATTCGATTTGCCAATCAGCAAGGTAGAGAAGCCAAACGAAGACAGAATGCTTTTCGAATTGACAAATGAAACACGTGACATCAAAGTAAACCAGCCGGTTCAAGTAGTTCCAATGACAGAATTGAACGAAAATGGTGTAATCCGTTATTCTTTAGAGGAATATATGGAAGTGGAGAACAGTCTTCTCGATTCTAAGCCTGTTGCAAAAGTAGCAGAACCAGAAAGCGAAGATTTGAAAATCACCATGAAAATCACCGAGCCTTCAAGCTTCGGAACACATTATGAAGCCATCTCTCCGACAGAAATGTCTTTGGAAGAAGCTTCAAGATTGAGAGCCGACGAAAGAAGAAGAAAGTTGAAAGAATTCAACTATAAATTCCACAACAATCCGTCAAGAGTAGACGAATTCGAAAAAGAGCCAGCCTACAAACGCCTCGGAATCGACATTTCAAGCACTCCTGCCAACAATAATAAATCCAGAACTTCATTAGGAATGGACAGTAACGACGACATCCAGTTGCGTTCCAACAATTCTTTCCTTCACGACAACGTGGATTAATTAACTCAAACCAAACGCTAAATAGCCCGAAAATTCAATGTGATTTTCGGGTTATTTTTTTTATCTTCGCACTCGGTTTGCGTAGCATAATTAGGAGCGAAAGGCTTAGGCTTTTTCAGAATCCATTTTCCTGCTGGAGCCACTCGCTTTAAAACTGTTAGTCACAGTTTTAAGAGCTCAAACAATGGCACCATCAGGGCTAGTAAGCAAATCATAAATTGTTAACCGACAATCTAAAATCTAAATTCAACAATCTAAAATATAAAATCCAATGAGTCTTTCAGAAAGAATAATGGACGAAATAAAGAATGCAATGCGCGCTAAAGACACCGTTGCATTAGAATCTTTAAGATCGGTAAAATCCGAGTTGCTTTTGGCACAAACGGCAACAGGTTCAAAAGAAGAAATCAGTGAGGATGAAGAAATAAAAATCCTGCAGCGTCTTGTAAAAACAAGAAAAGAAAGCGCAAGAATCTTTACCGAGCAAAATCGTTTGGATTTGGCAGAACCAGAATTGGCTCAGGTTGCCATAATCGAAAAATTCCTTCCTGCACAACTTTCCGAAGCAGAAGTTGAAGCCGTTATCGCTAAAATCATTGCCGAAACCGGAGCATCTGGAATCGCATCAATGGGAAAAGTAATGGGACTTGCATCAGCACAATTGGGCGGAACAGCCGAAGGGAAAACCATTTCAACAATCGTTAAGAAGTTATTGTCATAAAAAACTTTAGATTTTGGAGTTCAGATCTACAATCTAAACTCTGAAATCTAAAATTATTTTGGCTGCGTAGTTCAACTGGATAGAATATCAGATTTCGGCTCTGAGGGTTGGGGGTTCGAATCCCTTCGCGGTCACATTCTTAATTAAAAAAGCCTATAAGTCATTTGATTTATAGGCTTTTGTTTTTATAAATATTGATTATTTCTTCCAGATAAAAGATAGTTGACTGTTTTTTTATACATTCGTTTACCTTTTAAGTTTTATGAAGTAATAACCTGCATGTATGAAAGTATTTAAATTCTTATTGTTTCTGTATGCCAACCTATCGTTCTGTCAAACCAGTAATGAGGAGATTCTTGCTAGTCAGCATGGTAACAACTGCGTTCGAAACAAGGATGTGAAATTCGAAAAATTAATAAAAAAATATCCGTTCAATAAAGCGAGTAAGATTCAAATTGTTTCGTTTGTATATGAAAATACAATCATTCTTGACGACAAAGGAGAAGGAATTGAGAGCATTCAAAGGGACAGTCTTCCAAGAAAAGGCAATTGGTTAGATTATGAGAACCTAAAAGAATATAAAGATTTAGAACTGCCAAGCATTAAACTTTTGACGGATGTGCTCTACAATTACAATTATGACCGTAAGAAGGGATTGGTAAACACGATGGCTAGTTGCTATATGCCTAGAAATGCAATAGTTTTTCTAGACAAAGAAGATTCTATAATTGAGTTTTTAGAAATTTGTTTCGACTGTAGTCAAGTGAAAGTATTTAAGAAAGATAATTTTGGAGAATTTTGTCAAGGAAAACTAGATTTGATTAAAAATTTCTTTCTCATGCATGGTATCAAATACGGTATAAAAGAAAGAGAATGACACTAACACGAACTCGTGAAATAAATATAAAAAAAAATAAAGCAAAATAAATGAAAGTAGAAATATGGAGCGACGTGATGTGTCCTTTCTGTTACATCGGAAAAAGAAACATTGAAACAGCATTGGCACAATTCCCCGAAGCAAATAACATAGAAATCGAATGGAAAAGTTTCCAATTGGATCCAAATCTCCCTGCAGTGGCTACAGATAGTCATGAAGAATACCTCGCCAAGCGAAAAGGATTTCCTGCAGAACAGGTAAAGGGAATGATGGAACAGGTAACCAATACTGCCCGTCAAGCAGGACTGGATTTTAATTTGGAGCAATCAGTAATCGTCAATTCGTTCAATGCGCACAGGCTTATCCAATTTGCAAAATCAAAAAATCTGGGGAACGAAGCCGAAGAAAAATTGTTCAAAACATATTTCACGGATGGAAAAGATATTGCCAATCTGGAAACACTAACAGAAATCGGTAAAGAAATCGGCCTTGATCCAAATGAAATCAGCGAAGCATTTACCAATGATCAATATGCGGAAAATGTACATCAGGATATAGATGAAGCACAAGCAATCGGTGTAACGGGAGTTCCATTTTTTGTATTCGACAGAAAATATGCAGTATCGGGAGCACAGCCCTCCCATACTTTTCTACAGGCCCTGGAGAAATCCTACGGGGAATTTTTGCAGAAAAGTCCAATCACTAAACTGGATGTCCAACAAAGCGAATCCTGTGATATAGAAGGTAACTGTGATTAATTAGCTAAAGCTTATGAAGTTCAAAATAACAACAGTATTCTGTTTCCTGCTGATCGCTAATGTTTCAGCCTTTGCCCAAGAAAATTCCCGAAATTGGAACGGAAAGAAATGTGCAGTCGTGCTGACCTATGACGATGCATTGAATGTGCATCTCGATAAAGTGGTCCCTGCACTGGATGCGCACGGGCTAAAAGGTACCTTTTATGTCGTTGCTTCATCGCCAGTTGTTGCAAACAGGTTGGTGGAATGGCGAAAAATTGCTAAAAACGGACATGAATTAGGAAATCATACTTTTAATCATCCCTGTGATGGAAGTTTGCCAGGACGAGAATGGGTAAATCCAGAAACTGATCTTTCGCGTTACACCGTTGAAAGGGCGGTAAACGAAATCAAAACCACCAACACACTTCTGTACGCGATTGATGGAAAAAAGGAGCGAACATTTGCCTATCCGTGTGGCGATTTCACTATTGGCGGGAAGCCTTATTACGATCTCGTAAAGAATGATTTTGTAGGCGCAAGAGGTGTTGCATCAGGCTATCTCCCTGCGAAATCGGTTAATCTTTCGGATATTAATGCTTTTGGTCACGATGGATCTAATGCCCAACAAATGATAGCACAGATTGAAGAAGCTGAAAAAGCGGGTTCGTTTATAGTCTTCCTCTTCCACGGTGTGGGAGGAGAGCATCCTATGAATGTTGAGGAGAGCGAACACAAAAAGCTTTTAGATTATCTGAAGAAAAGAGAAAAGGACATCTGGGTGGCTACAATGGTAGAGGTAGCGCAGTACATCAAGAAGGAGCAGGGGAAATAGTCAATTATTTTTATACTATTAATAGACACGAATTGCACGAATTTTTACGAATGATTAGTGAAAATTCGTGCAATTCGTGCACTTCGTGTTTGTTTTTATTTCAGCTTCCGCGCATAATAATTACTCATCAATGTCACAAAGCTCACAATGGTAATCGTGCTCAGCGGCATAATAATCGCTGCAACAAGCGGTAACAGATTTCCCGTTACCGCAAACGTCAATCCAACCACGTTATACAGTAAGGATAATACAAAACTCATCTTGATCGTCGTAATCGCTTTATGCGAAAGCTTCAAAAAGTAATGCAACTTCTGGAATTCTCCTGCATCCAATATCGCATCGCAGGCAGGAGAGAACACATTTACATTCTCCGAAATCGAAATCCCAACATTACTTTGCGCCAAGGCACCAGCATCATTGAGGCCGTCGCCAATCATCATTACATTTTTACCTTCATCCTGCAGTTTTTTGATAAACGCAAGCTTCTGCTCGGGTTTTTGGTCAAAAATCAACTCGGTGCCCGCAGGGACGAGTTGTTCCAGAGTAGATCTTTCACCTTCATTATCACCCGACAAAACCTTCAACTCATATTCTTTGGATAAACTTGCAAACAGTGCCTCCAAGCCTTCACGATATTGATTGTTGAAGATAAATTTGCCCAGATAATTTCCATTGATTTTAATATGAACCGTCGTCTGTTGTAAGTGTTGCTCTTCCTGTTGCTCCACAAACAAGGCCGATCCAATCATCACAGCCATTCCGTTAATATTCGCCCGGATTCCCTTGCCCGTAATTTCCTCAAAGTCGATGGATGTATGCAAAATGGTTTCCGGCAGATAAGCATACAGCATCCTGCTCAAAGGATGGTTCGAGGCTCGGAGCGTATTCTTAATCAGAATCATATCTTCTTCAGAAATAAATGCGCCTTCATAAGAGATATTCGATTTTTTGTTGGTTGTAATCGTTCCTGTTTTGTCAAAAACAAGCGTATCAACCTTGGCCAATTGTTCGATCACGAGTGCATTTTTAAGATAGAACTTCTTCTTGCCGAGAATACGCAATACATTCCCCATTGTGAAGGGTGCCGTCAAGGCCAACGCACACGGACACGCAACAATCAGTACTGCCGTAAATACATTGAAGGCCGTATTCATATCAAGGAAAGCCCAATATCCAAATCCCGCAAACGAAATCAGTAATAATATAGGTGTGAAATAATGACTGATGTTGTCGGTAATCGTTTTATAATGCTCTTCTACCTTTTTCTGGAAAACAGCATTGCTCCACAACTGCGTCAGATAGCTTTGCGAAACCGAACGGAGCACTTCCATCTCGACGACTTTCCCCATCTGCTTTCCACCCGCAAAAATCTTGTCGCCGGAGTTTTTTGTAATCGGTACAGCTTCTCCCGTCACAAAACTATAATCTATCGAAGCCTTGTCACTGATCAAAATACCATCAACAGGAATCAATTCTTCATTACGGATCAATAAACGGTCGCCTTGTTGCACGTCATAAATCGGAACACTCTCTTCCTCGTTGCGGCCCTTTATTTTCGTGACCGCAATAGGGAAGTAGGATTTAAAATCCCTTTCAAAACTCAGAAAACTATAGGTTTTAATCTGGAACATTTTGCCCAAGAGCATAAAGAAAACCAATCCGGTAAGACTGTCAAAAAATCCCTGGCCGTAATCAAAGACAATATCCACCGTACTTCTTATAAACATAATGATAATACCCAGAGCAATCGGAATATCAATGCTCAACATCTTCGCCTGTATGCTCCTATAGGCCGAAACATAGTACCCACTCGCCGAATAAAGGAAGCTCGGCAACGATAAAGCGAAAACAAGCCATCTGAAAAAACCTTTGTAATGGTCCAGCCAGAATTCAGTCGATTCAAAATACTCGGGAAACGACAAAAGCATGATGTTTCCAAAGCAAAAGAAGGCAACACCCAGCTTATAAGTCAGTGTGCGATCGGTAACCTTTTTTCCAGTCTCATAATTCTCTAAACTGATGTAAGGCTCATAGCCAATCTTGCTCAAGAGCGTGACAATTTCCTTTAGCGAAAGCTGTTCAGGATTAAAAATAATGCGTACTTTCTTCTCCGGAAAGTTTACCTGGGAAGAACTTATCTCCTTTTGAAGACGCTGTAGATTTTCCAGAATCCAAATACACGAACTGCAGTGTATATGCGGTATGTTAAGGGAAACAATAGCGGTTGTATCTTCCCTGAATTCCAATAATTTCTCAACGATCTTTTCATTGTCTAAAAAATCATATTTTCCTTTGATATCCTGTGGAGTCGCGCCCGGCGATCGCTCAAAATCATAATAAGAAGTAAGGTCGTTTAAGGTGAAAATCTCGTACACCGTCTTGCAGCCTTGGCAACAAAACGTCCGATCATCAAAAACAATCTCTTCTTCTTTTACAACATCAAGTCCACAATGGAAACAATTTTGTGCATCCATAATTTGCTCATTTACCTGTGACAAAGTTCCTACGATAGTGTTATTTATTATATGATATTTGTCATATAAAGTTGTAAATTTGCGGGACTTAAAAAGGTGGTTATGAGTAAATGTGAGCAATGTATCGTTAGAGAGTTCAGTTCCCTTAAAGCGCTCAGTAAAGATGAGTTATTGAAGATGGCAAACTGTAAAACTTCTATGGATATAAAAAAAGGCGATATCATTTTTGAAGAAGGGGAGAATGTAAACGGTGTTTTCTGTGTAAAGGATGGGGTCTGTAAGATGACTAAGTTAAGCCAGAACGGAAAAGACCAAATCGTGAAGCTGGTAAAGAAAGGCGAATTGCTCGGACAACGTTCCATGATCAGCGATGAGCCGGCCAATCTTTCGGCAGTAGCGTTAGAAGATATGAAGGTGTGCTTTATTCCGAAAACAGAAATTATGGCGTTCTTCAATCACAACAACAATTTCTCCATGAACGTGATGAAAACCATCTGTGGCGACCTCAGGGAGGCCGATGACATCATGGTCAACATGGCACAGAAAACCGTAAAGGAACGTTTGGCACATACGCTGCTGTACTTGGAAGAAACCTTCGGAGTAAATCCAGATAAGTCACTGAAATTGCAACTTTCCAGAGAAGAAATCGCCGGAATGATCGGTACGGCCACAGAAAGCTGTATCCGTTTGCTATCCGAACTCAAAAAGGAAAATGCCATTGAGCTTGTCGGAAAAAAAATCATCATCTCAGACAAGAACAAACTCGTTCGGTTTGCAAACTAGATAATCCTATAAGGTTTTATTACAATCGCATAAAATTCTTTCTTGCAAAAACTGGAACTTTGATAGATGTTCAACCATTAAATCAAAAGATCATGGAAGATTTGCGAAAAGAAGACAGCGAAAAACAATTGAATGAGTTTCATACATCCAAAAACCCACTTGATACTTCTGTAGAAGGCATCGCCGAAGACGAAACAACAGGAAGTGGCTACACTGAAGCCGACAGAATCTCTAAAGATGCAACGAATTCAGATTATCCAAAAGATTTAGAGCACAAGGGAAGCAGGGAATTGATCGATAAATACAACATCAACGACCAGGCACATTCCAATAGCAGCAAGGACGATTTTGTGAAAACAATTTCGAACTATAACCACGCAGACGGCTCAAAAGAAAATAAGAAGTAAGGGTAGCAATAAAAAAATAATAATAGATAATAAATCTTATTTAAAAGGATTCCGTTCCTGCCATTCAGTTTTAGGTTCCAGATAATCAAAGATCACATCCATTCTTTTATTGATAAGGGAATTACTGTGCTTGATATAGCCGTACATTTCAACAGGCTTTGCGCCAATAGAACTTTTGATTTCCAAGGCAGTCCTTGCAAAAACCACTTCCTTAAAACCTTTATTGATGGAGTAGGCCACCATGTCATACAGCATGTTCAGGTACAGCATTTTCTCTCTTTGGATGGATTCATCATAACCGAGAAAATAAGTATCCATCGAGTCGCCATTCTTAATCAGCGTATTGAATCCGATTAATGTATCATCAATAAAATACCCGTAAAACAAGAACTTGTCTTTCAGCATTTCCTTGAAAACCCTGAAGTGATTTTTAGCCAGGAAAAAAGTATTGAAGGGAGCATTTTTGGCCACATGAAAGTATAAATCATAAATGGTAGCCTCATATTTGATGATGTCTTCGAGGTTCATTTTGCGCTTTTCAATGCCTTCCGCCTTCTTTCGGCTTCTCTTATATTGATCCCGGTATTTCTTGCTTAAGTCAGCAATATAATCATCAAATGAATTCCAATTCTCCTTGATTTCAAAAACCATATTCGGCTGTATGCAGAATTTGTAATGGTCCTTAAACCCAACATTTTCAAAAGCACTTATTTCTTCTTTTGTAAAATCCTTAAAAGAGGTGAGGTGTACTTTCTTGCCCTTTTTCTTAAAGATAAGTTGCAAGGTATCCGAAGCTTTCTTCAAACTCTTCAAGGCGTCCTTCGGATTAATTTCTTCTAAGAAATGAAAAGCATTCTGTCCCGTCAGCATATTGTTTCCCATAAACAAGACGTGCGAGCTGAAGTTCTTAAAGATAAAATTCCGAACGGAAGTCTTAACGCAACGGTCGCGTTCCCCAAAAGATTTGAGTTGGTTGACATCTAAAAATTGAGACAATGCAATGCCTACGAGTTGCTCGCCTTTAAAGAAGCCAATAAAATGACACGTCATGTTTTCTGGTCCGGATTGTTCCAGTACTTTCAGATATTCTTTGGAAAGGAAAATATTGTCAACCGCCAAGTCATTCCAGTTATCAGGAAGTGCCGCAGTCGAACTGTAAATTTTATACGTAAGTGTATTCACATCAAAAAAATCGCCCCACAAAAGTAGAGCGATTGTACTATAATTAAATGTTAATTATTTCCACCCACAAACAATGGCGCCCATAAGCGTCATTACAACGGCCCAATAGCCCGCCGTGATGGCAACATACTTAAACGATCTTTGCTCAAAAAGCGCATTGATGCCAACTGTTGGCAAAATAATAAATAAGGAAGCTATAAGGCCATGTAGAGCTCCATGTTTAAAGGTTCTGAAGGCTTCACCGTGCACTTTCATATAGGCTATAAAAGCTTCATCAGTTGCATTTCCACCGGCAAGTTGCAAAGCACCCACTTGATGGATGACAATAGTTGGCATCATAAACGCCAGCATAAAGGCAAATACAAAGGTCAGCCCGAATACTTTGATCATATTCGCTTTCTGAGCTTTTTCTTCCGTCATCCCTGTTTCCCGCATCCAGATCGTTCCGAATACTTTTGGATTATACCATACAGATCCTACAACAAAACTTGATAAGGAGGCCACAAGGATGGCTAAAAAATTTGGTTCCATAGAAGTTGGTTTTTTGTTTTTGTATGTCAAAAGTAAATAAAATTTATTAAAAAATTAACAGATGTTTAATTTTTAGCTTTGATTTTAAGAATCATTGCCATGGAGAATGTTTAAAGTAGTGGACGTTTTCCGCTGCTGGGAATTCTATAACATCTACCTGAAATCAAATACGTTATATGCGGATCGCATTTGTAGCTTTACTTCAAGATAAAAACATTCACCTAAAAAAGTAAAGTTATGGCAGAAATTAAGATTGAGAAGAAAAGGCCGGTATGGCCATGGATTGTTGCGGCACTTATAATCGCGGCACTGGTATATTTTGTCTTTTTAAAAGAGGATCAGTTGCAGGATGGAAACACCATGGAAATAGAAAACATTTCAGAGACGGATACTATTGCAGAATAGGCAGGAAACCAGAAAATAGAATTTATAAAATTAAAGCAACATGGAAAATAAGGACAAAAATTTATACAGGCTGGACGAACTAACGGACTACAAGGTAGCTTCCAACTATTCCGATGTAAGAGGATGGAAAATAGTGGATGCGGACAACCGCACCATTGGCAAGATCGACAATTTATGGGTTAATAAGGACATGCAACGGGTTGTATACCTCGATGTGAATGTGGACAAGGCATTGATTGAGGACAGCCGTCACGAGGTGCACGACACCCTGGCAAACGACAACGGAAAAGAATTCATGTACCGGGACGGCGACAGCCACCTGATCATACCGATAGGATCCGTGAGCATCAACAAGGATACGAAAATTGTCATGGCCAACAGCATAACGTACGATACGTTCAGAAGGACGGGAAGATACAACACCCAGCACAATTTTGACCGGAACTATGAAAGAAGCGTGTTAAGGTCGTATTATGCTGATGAGGAATCCCGATCCGGATCCGAGAGTGATGATGATGCTTTCTACAACCGCAGGGAATTTGACGGGCGCTAAAGCCTACATTAAAGTATTTTACATCTTTTAGAATAGATATTTTTATAAGGATGAAATAGTAAAGATCAGATGTTCAAGGATGTCTGGTCTTTTTTTGTTTGAAATTCTCCTTTTGTAATGCTTTATATTTATTCTTACAAATATAAGAACTGCGATCTTATGGGCTTAGTTTTCTTTACTTTGCGGGCGCAGGATGCAATTCTGCGCAATTGTTGTGTAGATGTGTGTAGTCAGTCTGTCAAGATATACTTTGCGGGAACGGATTGCAAATCGCACTATCGGGTTTATTTTTACTGAGGGTTTTAACACTTTGTTGAGTATATTTGGATACCAAAATAAATGTTGATTATGAGAGAATTTATTAAAAGCTTTGTCGATTCCTATTCCGAAAGGATAAAAAACCCTTTTCTTGGATCATTTTCAATTTCATTCTTACTGTTTAATTGGAGGCCATTGCTCATCTTGTTGTTTTCAGATTTTGCAATTGAAGAAAAGATAAGCATTATTGACACCTACTATTGCAATTTGTCTGCGATACTATGGCCTATAGGGTTAGGCATATTTTATGTTTTGATTTTGCCCTATTTCAATTTGATGATTGAAAAATTATTAGGCCTAGCAAAAAACGAACGGTATAAAATTAAAAATAAAATCATTGATGAAAATCTGTCCATCCGAAAAAAGCAAGCTACTAATGAGCGTGATATTGCAGATATAAAGGCTGGTACGAGTCAAATAAATGAGTTAAAGTCACAAATTGATAATCTTACAATTGAAAAAAATGATAAGTCTGAAACCATAACAACTTTAAGAGAACTTCACAACACAGAAATAAATAATTTGAGAGAACAGAATACAATACTAACTAATCGTATAGATGAGTTATTAAATAAAAATATTGATGTTGAGAACAAGTACTCAGAAAACTCAAAGGTTTTAAAACTATTAACATCATTTGACAGCGAAAATGAAATAAACATAAAAAAATATCTTAGAGAGAATCTATCTAATAATGAAATTAAAGCATTAAAAAGGGTACGCAATGAACTTAGTAGTGTAAACACAGAACATATTACTAAGACAATTTTAGCCCTACTCTTAAAAGGTTATATCTGTGATATTAGTCAGAATAGCGACATAGTAGTTATTGACTTTCCGTTTGTACAAAGTTTATAATCCATTATAATAAACTCGGCAGGAAATAAAGTAATAAATCCATTAGAGAAAGAATAAATGCGAAACCTTTTGAAAAACAAAATGGAAACATACACATCAAAACAGGCCGAAAACGAATTGTCCAAAATAAAAGGATGGTCCTTTCAAAACGATGGGATTGAAAAGGAATTTGAATTCAAGGATTTTGTGGAAGCCTTCAGGTTCATGGCAAGTGTGGCGATGCTGGCGGAAAAGGCCAACCATCATCCGGAATGGTCCAATGTGTACAACAAAGTGCACATTAGGTTGACCACGCACGATGCCGGAGGGGTGACGGATAAGGATTTTAAATTGGCTGGCGGGATTGAAGGATTTTTGGGTTAGGCATTTGAATCTTGCAATCAGATCAGAAGTGAAGTTGATTGTATTGAAAAAGTTATATATTTGAAAATAAATAAGATGTGAAATATATCACACTTATCTACCCAAATTTGGATAGCTTTGTGTTGTTTTGTCAGAAATATAAATAAGTTATAGGCTATTTTAAAAAGAAATGAAAATTAAAAAAATCGACATCACATCTTCAGTAATAGAGAAAGGCTTAGACACAGCAAAATCTTTTCTTGACAAATTGATTATGCCTGCAATTGAAGAAACAGGTCTTTTGTTAAAAGACCAAGTGACAATGTGGAAATTTAAGAACCAAGTAAAAATGCTAAACAAAGCAAAACTACTTTGCGAAAAAAACAATATATCTACTAAGACAATTTCGTTGAAATTATTATGTCCTTTATTGGAATATTCAGGTTTAGAAGAAGATGATATTTTACAAGATAAATGGGCTATTCTTCTATCTAATATGGTTGACTCCGACCAAAATATTGAAAACCACGTTTTTCCATACATCTTAAGCCAACTTTCAAGTAATGAGTTTTTAGTTTTAGAAAAGGTATATGATGATAAAATTGTAAGAGTTGCAAAATTAACAGCAGAATTACACGAATTTAAAGAATCAAAACCTCAGATTGAAAAAGAAATTGAAGATCAAATTATTGAAATCGAAAATAAGATTAAAGCAAGAAAAGAGATCGTGAAAAATCATCTTGATAACGAAACTTGGGAATTACAAAAAGATAGACGAAAACTAGAAAGTCAACAAACTTCAATAAAATATAAAGAGTCAGGTTTAAATTATCAAATACGAACCCCCGAAAACGTACCAGAAGATAGTCTTGAAAATTTTGAACTTTCGAATATAATTAGACTTGGTCTTGTAAAAGAAGAGAAGGAATTTTTTGCAAATCCTCAAACATTAGAAATACCTCTTGACAGAGATGATGGATATGGATATTCAAAAAGTTATGCAAATATTGATTTAGATATTGATGTAGAATCTAATACAGACTATATTCTAACTCAATTAGGAGAACTATTTATTAGTGCTTGCAAAATAAAACAGAAAAAAAACAGCCTATAACAGCCACTATAATGGATTTGGGCATTTAGCTTAATGGGAAATTGGTTTTGTATTTGGAGATGATGGCAAATCCGAAGATAGGGCTTAATTTAGTCCCAAACTCGCTGTAGTCCCAGAACGTTAGTAGCAATACCAAAGTAACTATGAAAATTCAAATAGAAATTGAACATTTAAAAATTCAAACAGAATTTTACAAGGAAGCAATATATTCAATTTCAAAAATTGGTTATTCAGAATTGACTTCTGTTATTGGCCCAATGCTAACGGTAAATGACAGTAGTTTAAAAAGTATTATTTTATTAGCAGAGAATCAACATTATCGTGATTTAATAATTCTTTCGAGGCCGTTTTTAGAAGGGATTATAAATATTGGGTTTATATGTGCAGATGAAAAAGCTGTTATTAATTCAAAAAAGTATGCCTATCAAAAAGGATATAGAGATTTATTTCGAGGTATAGAAATTAATAATTTTAAAATGGAATCTCATTACAGTAAATATGTTTCCGAATTTGAAGATGCAGTACCTGAAGAAATGAAAGAAGCCCTAGCAGATTTTACAACTATTAAAGGAAAAGAAGTTACTAGTTGGACGCCAGAAACTACAAAATTAAAACTTGAAATAATTGGAAAAACTTATGGTGAATATGTAAATGCATTACTAAGTTTTGCTTTCTTTTCTATTTATCGTGATGTTTCAGAAATCATACACAATAGTTACTATGGAGTAAGAATTTTTATTGGAATGCAACAAAAGGATAATACTGTTTTTAAATCAAGCGATGAAGCTTCCGAATTTTTTGGACAACATCAAGAAAAGTTAGCAACCTTAATTTTGCAACAAATAAATATATCAATTTGCTCAATCATAAATATTCTAAAGCAGAAATTTAATATTGCTGATTTAGATTTACTTTATGAAAAATCTAATACAAGATTATTAAAATACACCGAAGATGTTAAAGGTACTGCTACTAATAGGTACTACAACGGATTTAGGCAATAGGCTTAATGGAAAGTTGGTTTTGTAGTTGGGAGATTGGCAAATCCGAAGAATAGGCTTAATTTAGTCCCAAACCCGCTGTAGTAACAGAATATTCGGCGTCATATTGCAAAATCTCGTAATCAATTAACTATGGAATGGATATTAAAAACCAAGGGAATTATAAATCATTACAATGAAAAAATTCATACTGGAACTCAACCTATAAGAATATTAAATCATATGAATGTTTATATGTTCACAAATACACATCCTGATTTTGCAACTGAACTTGAAACAACTATTGATGAAAACAAAATTTCAAAAACAATTAATATTAATTATGGAGAAACTAAAATAAACAGAACTCCATATATAAAAAATGATGATAGAGCAATCCATTTAGACGAAACATTTCTTTCATATTTATGGTGTGTATGTCATTCAATTTATACAATATATATTCAAGAAATTGATTTCCCAAAATCTAATGCTAAGATTGGTCATGAGCATTATAAACTTGATGGAGAAATTCTAGCCAAAGCATATCAACTATTTGATTATGCCAAATCATTGATTGTTGTTTTTACAAAATGGGATGTTGAAAATCTTCCAAACCCTGAAATTTATCTTGCCGAAAATCGAAATTATATTGAGCAACCAAATGGTTTTTATACCGAAGCCATAAAGTTTATTTTATGTCATGAATACACTCATGCTATAAAGCATATTGATAAAGTCAATGCTGGCGTATATGAAAATTCACATTTCATAGAATTTGAAAAAGAAGCTGATTTTGATGCGATTGAATTAATGAAAAAAGGTATTTTCCCAAACAAAATAAATGAATTATATGTGCAAATAGGAATTACAATTGGAATTCTATCAATGTTCTTTTTCAAAGCAAAAACTAATGGTACTCGTCATCCAAATACTGAAGATAGACTTGTAACTGCATTGGAACAATTAAATTTAGATGTCAATGCTCCTAGTTGGGGTTTGGCTTTAATAGGATTGCGCTTATGGTCGGATCAATTTGAATTAAATCTCAAAATAGACGAAAAATTGGATGATAAAGATGCATTCTATCATTTGATCAAACAAATTAAAGACATGAATGCTTAACAGTTACTATAACGGATTTGAGCTATTGGCTTAATAGAAAGTTGGTTTTGTATTTGGAATGATTTGACAAATCCGAAAATAGAACTTAATTTAGTTTCAACCCGCTGTAGTCCCAAAACTAAAAAAGAGACTCGAAAGTCTCATTTTTTAATAATATCTTCTATAAATAAATTATTTATTAATCAATTTTTCAAGCCTCATCATCATTTCATCTTTCTCTTTCAACATACGCTCGTACAACGCAATTTTTTCATCATATAATTGAACAATTTTATCAATTGGATTAAATGTACAGTTTGGGTTAACTGCATTTAATGTTGATGTATCATTACTTGTAAAAGTATTCGAAATAATATTCACTGCCTGTTCCTCATCAAAATTCTGAAACGCTTCAACAGGAATTTTTAATATGGCAGAGATCTGTTTCAGCAGGCTATCTTCAATTACATCTCTCTGCTCCAGCACGGAAATTTTCTTCTGGTTCCAGTCTTCTCCCAGATCATAAGCCAAGGCATCTTGTTTGATGCCAAGCATTTCCCTGAAGCGTTTTACGTTTCTTCCCTGATGTATCTTATGTTCCATAATGCGTGTCAATTTTCTGAAGGCTCAAAGTTAAAGCCATTTGGATTAAAAAGTTTGAATTTCAAATATAAAAAAATATCCGGTAAAATATCCCTTTTGTCAGATATTATATCCGTATTCCGGATAGGTTATCCGCTTTGGATAAGAGAACTTCGCTAGTGAATACTAAAACTATGCTTATGAAAACTTCAGAAAAACGTAGGTTTCCAAAACTCGAAAACGAGTATTTGGAAAATATAGTGAGACAATTGGTCAGCCAATATACCATCATCCAGATGTTTTTTACCAAACAGTCCTCTTGTAAGCATTCGTGTCTTCTGATCCATGTCGAAAAAAATAGCGATGCACAACTGCTACGACAGGCCAAGTGGGCCAATAAGGTCAGAGATCGCTATAAGATTCATGTCTGCTTCATTTACGCTCAAAAGCTTGATCATAAATTTTCCTTGGGACATCCGTTTGTCGCGTTGTACTGCCAGCCTTCGGCTCTGATCTACCAAAAAGAAGGATATGAACATCCGATTGCCCTTGCAGGAAGCTGGAAGAAATTCAAAAAGAAGTTTGATGTGTTTCAGGACCATTTTCATCACGATCGTGATCTTCATGTCGCGCAAATCAAGAATCTCATTTCAGAAGGTTCTTCAAACAGTGTTTTTGCATCCTATGCAAGATTGATCGAATACGATCTTGACTATCTGGAAGAATTGTATTTGGGAAATAAGTCGGCCTTGCCAGGTTTGGAGGAAAGGATCAACAATCTTGTGGCTTACCTTCCCGATATTCAAAAATACTTTGTGAGAACCAACCGCAACACATTTTATCTAACGGATTTGTTTGCAAAGGCAAAAGAAGCAACCGCCGATGATGATACGATTTACAAGGAAGAAATGTATAAAGCCGTTGGAATTGCCGAACAAAGTCTGTGCCGTCTTATCGAAGAGCGGTTTGACGGATTAAGGAAAATGATAAAAAAAGGATTCGAAGCGAACAAAGAAGTTGCAGGCCAAATCGATGAAAAACCCAAGGATGTAATTCTGGGCCTTGCAATAGCAACCATATTGGAATCGGTTGAAGTCGAACAAATCTACCTGTACCATCAGATTACCTATGGAGAAAAAACGACTTATTACCTGATGCTCATAGCTACAGGCACGGGTAACGAAAAATTAAAAACAATAACCCAGTCCCTAAAAAGCAAGACAGGCAGTAAATGCGATTTTGTTTTGATAGCCCACAGCCGTTACTGGATCCAAGCGAACCTGTACCAGCATCAAAGTTTCTTTTCCGGCATCATACAGGACAAATACCTGATATATGCAAGCAGTGACTATCTTCCCGGATTTCATTGGGAGGTGCCTCATAATCCTTATCACGCGGATCTGTATTTTTATTATAAGCCGACCAAGGATATTGCCTTGCAATTTTTTACAATAGCCCATATTGCCAAAGAAAACTACCAGGGATTGGACTATTTCTTTGCTTTGTTTTTCATGTCCTTTTGCAGGACCTATATTTTTAGCAGAACCTATTACATGCCCAATTATCTTTCCAATCAAACATTATGGCAATTATGTGCTTATGCAGATTCCGACATACAAAAGTATGATTATTTAATCGGGCAGTTCTGGACGGATTTCTTTCCTTACTTGGATAGGCACACGACACTACATCATAAATTGTCAAAGCTCAACAGGGAAGAGGTTTGCCAAATGAATGTTATTGTTGAGAAACTGATGGGGGAACTTCATAATTTGGTTGTTGAAAAAGGATTACTACCAGGTTCTGAAGAGGACTGATAGGAGGGCAACGTTATTCGGCATCCGTAGAATGGAAATACTGTGTTATGAGATTTAAAGTCGTTTCATAGATCGTTTTGCGCCTCACCTTTGCAAGCAACCACGATAGGAAACTCATGATCAAGATGTCTTTAGGGACATTTTGTGCCGTGATGATAAAATCTTCTATTGCTTCCTTAAATTTCGGTGTCTGTATGATTTCGGGTTTCAGGACATATTGTTCTACAAATAAGAGATAGTGCACGACACGTTCTTCATTTACTGTCAAGAGGTACTTCTTATACCGGCGTTTGAAACTCTTTATTCGCGACAAGGCCAGTTCTGTGTTTTCCTGCTGTGCGTGCAGGAGGATTTCGACAAGGCACTTTTTTATGGTCCAGTCCATGCCCATCTTTTTTTCATACCAGCTGTCGGTATGGTTCAATCTTGCCATTTCCTTTACGGCATTGCGTCCTGCATCTTGCTGCAGGTAGAAAACGATGAGCATGAGGCGGATGTCGTTGCTGTCGTTGGGAGCTGTCTTTTTGCTTAAAGAAAGCGATTGCTCCGCAATCTCTATTGCTTTTTGCGGACGACCGAGACAATTTTCATTGAAGGCCAGCAAGAAAAAATAACGAAGACAGAAGCGCTGATAGTACTTGCCGGATTGCTTCTGAAGTGCTGTGGACATCAGATCAAGATAATCTAGGGATTTCTGGAACTGGCCATTGCGGAAATAGGAGTTGGCTATAAAATACAGGATGTAGAGATGGTAGTACAGATGCCGGTCGGCCAGAAGGTTTTTCTTGCTGATCAGTCGGTAGCTTTTAAGGACAAAAGGCTGTATCAGTGCATAATTGTTGTTCAGGGAAGCATATTCGTTGGCAATAAACAAGATCTGGTAGAGGGATTTAAAGGTCAGCCCCTCCTGTAAGGATAGGCCATGTGTTTCAATCGTGTCTTGTAGGAGCGCTTGAAAATCCACGATCCGGCCTTCGTGATAGATGGCGGCAAGTTCACGGCGAAGAACAGCATAGCCCAAGGTAAGCTGTTGTTCATATTCGAACTGTTTTTTATTCGCTTTGAACTTCCCGATGATTTCTTCGATGGGTTCCGACAGGTTGAAATGGGCATATTGTATCCGGGTCAGGTAGATTTCATTGAGAAGGCTGAAATGTTCAATGCCCAATGCGATCCCTTCCGCCTTTGCCAGGCATTTAAAGGCAGTCTTGATAAGTGTATGTTCAAAAAACAGCCGGCTTACCACGATAAGGCGCAGTATTGTATTTTCCTCCGAGGTATCATTTTCAAAACTGCGGTTGGCCATGAAATCAATCATGCTGTCGTAGAGTCTTTTCCTGAGGGCATGATAGGCATTGGTGTTTTTCTTGCCCTCGAAAGCATTTATTTCAAGGTTTATATCGTCAGTTTTTAGAGAATTGAACAGCGCTATGTTGACGGTGTCTTTACGCTTGTTCTTTTTTGAAAGGTAGTGCACGAAGGCCATTTGTTCAGCTTCGGTCATCATGTCCGCCAGTTCCTGGAGTGCATTCATAAGCAGGGTTTAGTACGATAAAAATAACTGTTTTTCATGGATTATAGCAACCTAAAAGAAAAAAAGACTCTTGTTTACGATTCAATTTGACATCTTTTTCACGCTGATTTCTTTCAGGTTTTTTAGTGCATAGTTACAGTACGGATACTGTATGGATACTGTATAGATAGAGTATAAATGTTAAAATACAAAAAGCAGGCGTAAAAGGCACAAAAAAGCATAAAAAAAGCCCTCTTTAAGGACATGGGATATTTGCCCAGTCATAGAGTGTTGAATGTTAAAGTGCAATCGGCAGGCATAAAAAGAAACCCTCACGCACTTACGGGTCACCAGCTCTACAAGCCTGTTTTATTCCATTCATTTTGCCATGAAAGCGGCGAAAGTTTGTACAGATTTTATTCTTGCCAAATGCAATACAGGTATAAAATGTATTTTTATATCGTCATTTTTTAGAATAAATTGATTTTTATAGCTCCCGTCTGATGCTGAAATTTGTCCCATAATCATAAAAAATAAAAGTATGGAACCGCTAAAATCAAATGAATCAGGCAACAATTCAGAATCAAGAAATACAGGATTGAAAAATGCACCAAGTCCTTTAAAGGCAAGTGCTGCTTTTATCGGCGCATCTTGGATGACGTTGCTCATAGGCATGACATCCTATTGCATCGGCCTTTTTAATTCGGACATGGCCTACAATGAAAAGGGCTATTATTTTACCATCCTCCTTTTTGGTCTATTCTCTGTAATATCCGTGCAAAAAAGCGTACGGGACAGGCTGGAAGGCATACCGGTAACGGATTTGTATTACAGCATAAGCTGGTTCAGTACCATCGCTTCGATCGTATTGCTGATAATAGGCCTTTGGAATGCCGATCTGCTGCTCAGTGAGAAGGGGTTTTTCGGAATGTCGTTTGTATTGGCATTGTTTTCTGCCCTTGCCGTGCAAAAGAATACACGGGACCTTAAGCAATTTGAATCGACCGCACCATAGTTTTAGCAGACCTCATTACTGTTACAGATTATGCAGTTTTGGGCTTTTCTAAATTGGATTGCTTTGCCTGCTGGCAGGTGAAATTAAATGAAATCAAAGAGCTTCAGGTAAATCTGAAGCTTGCTTTTTAGAGGATATAATTAGGATTCGGATCTGTGTCTGCTAATGTTGCAGATGTCCGTTTTCTTAATTTATCTTTCGTTGGATAAGCTTTAAAAACAAAAAACCACTAACTTTCATTAGTGGTTTTCTAGTAGCGGGAACAGGACTCGAACCTGTGACCTTCGGGTTATGAGCCCGACGAGCTGCCTACTGCTCTATCCCGCGATGTGCGTTTGTATTCTCAGTATGTTTTCTTAGTAGCGGGAACAGGACTCGAACCTGTGACCTTCGGGTTATGAGCCCGACGAGCTGCCTACTGCTCTATCCCGCGA